>NZ_JAGGQY010000003.1:719-78176 GCF_018613105.1 Bacillus sp. ISL-77 | reverse complement strand
AATTATGAAATTGGTTGGTAAACTGGCTCGGATATTTGTAGGAATAGCCAAACGAAATGAATCCTATTGTCCAGAAAAATTACAACCTATAACTTCTTTAGCAGCATAGAACTAATAGTTTCTTAGAAACACTTACTAGTTTCCCGAAAGGGAAACTCCAATAAATAAATAATAATAAAGAGTGATTGTTAGCTTTACACTTATCGAAGGTTGGCTTATTCGTAGGATTTCAAATATGTACGGAGTACCAGATTTATTGAACAAAAGGGCACTGACCCATCAGGTTAGCATAACTGGCCTCCACCCCTTGGATAGGTATGACGAAGGAATGATAGGGCAATTGACCCGTTGAGACATGGGAGGGAAAGCCTCCAGGGGCGGCGTGGAGAATGTACATCATATGGTAAAATGTGGAGTTTTGTAATACTCCTTTATTTCACTATGCCTTCACGGAGCCATAATGATCTGAACTCATTTCATTTAATCGTTAAATCCATATTAAGGGTTATGAAATCCTGCGAATAAGCGAGTATTCGTGAGAAAATCGTATTAAACTGAGGGAGTTCAATAAGAAAAGGGAAAAAGAGACCTTTCGACGAATTGATTCTTAAAGTGAATTAATGTCATTTATTGGAGGTATTTATGAATCCTATACTAAATCAAATCGGTACAGTTTTTATTCCTGTAAGTAATATTGTTGAGGCACGTAATTGGTATTGTGACATACTTGGTTTAGCAGCAGAAGGCGAAATATTATTTGGTCATTTGTTTATAGTACCTATGAATGGAACAGGGATTGTATTAGATAGCAAAATTTTTTCAGTTGAAAATATATTAAATGCCCCACTATTTAATTTCAATACTAATAATATAGAAAATGCTTACGAGTATATGAAGGAAAAGAAGGTAGAAATAACAACAGGAATAGAGCATAACCAATGGTTCAATTTTAAAGACCCTGATGGCAATCATTTGATGGTGTGTAAGTGTTAAAACCTTCGAAACAAGTTGGTGCAATATGGAAATAAGTTAGAGAACAAAATACCTTCTGGATGATGAAACGTGTCACGCATTCTTCATAATAATGGTTTCAAACGAATTCGCCACTGCTTGACAGCAGTTCGCGATTTCTTCTAGACCTTCATAGATTTGTTTGTATTTAATAATTCGGATAGGGTCAAGCTCAGCGGTAAACAACTGTTTAATGGATGCACGCAGAATGTGGTCGCAATTCGACTCAATTTCTTTAATTTTGATTGCGTGTTCTCTTATATGAAGCAATTTCTTAGTGGAAAGCAGTTCAATCGCTGCATCAATTTCCGCGGCACAATTTTTGATCTCATCAACAAATTTAAGTGTATAATAGTCCATTTCAAAAATAGAGTACATTTCAAATAGGGCAGCTGTATGGTATAAGCCGTCCAATATATCATCCATGCTGATGGAAAGAGCTAAAATATCTTCACGCTCAAATGGAGTGATAAAGGCATTATTTAGATCTCTAATCAGGTCATGAACCATGGCATCTCCGTTTGATTCAAATTCTTTCATCGTTTCGGAAAAAATTTTAAGATCACTAACATTTTTTAATTTGTAGTCAGCAAAGTAGTTTGCACTTTCTTTTAAATTTAAAGAAATACTATTTAAATGATTAAAGAACTTGTCTTTCTTTTTTAATGCCATTAATTTACCTCCACATGGTCCAATTAGTGTAATTGCCTAACAAAAGGGTTATAAAACCTTTATCAAAGCGCTTTTAAAAGCAATTACTATAATAAATGCAACCATTGGACAAAAGTAACGGCTTACGTCCTATATCTACTCGACAAAAAACTGCCGAATGGTATTTTTCTTGGTTATTAAGATTTTAAAGAAATTAGCTATTCGTACATAAGGCGGGTTTTCGTCATAGGGAATGTATTTGTCTCGTAAAAGACCTAGTGAAAAAGCCCTTCACATTCCTAAGCTCTTAACATAAATTGTAAGGAATAATCCTAAAGGAGGTCTATAATATGTTTGGTTATGGTGGTGGTTGTGGCTATGGCTACGGCGGTGTCGGCTATGGCGGCGGTTTTGCTTTAATTGTTGTATTGTTTATCTTGTTAATCATCGTAGGAGCAGTAATCTGCTTCTAAGAAGAAACAATTTTCTTAACTAAAAAAAGCCCTATAAGGGCTTTTTTGGTTGAAACTATAACTCATGAAGGTGTATGGTCCATGGATTGGTTATGGGGTTTTGGCTACACTCTAGCTTATGCAGCCTTTCATGTGAATAACCAATGAGTTAAGCCTGATTTTGGAGAACTTTTTTTCATTTAGCTCAGCACTTGCCTATTCAGTTTTAATATCTTGTACATATATTATTACTAAACCAAATCCAAATATTTATAAAGATTTACCTCCAAAGAACGTTTGCTTATAAAGCAGACGTTTTTCGTATTTTTAGGCAAATTGCTGATTTTGTCTTCCCTTTAAGCACTTTGGGGAAATTGTTCTTTCTCTGCTTTTTTTAAAAATAATCTTTTTAAAAAAGGTATTGACCATCGATCCAAACCAATTTTTCCCGCATTTAGTCCAGCAACTAGAATAAACATCCCTAGTAAAGCCATTTGTGGATTGGTACTTGTTGTTCCAGAGAACATATAAGCAAAGTTCATAGTAAGCCCCATTAGTATAGAAAATGCAGTGAAAATACCTAAAATTAATCCGAGACCTACTAAAAATTCACCCCAAGGAACGATTACATTAAAAAGATCGACAGATGGTAATGCTACCTCTTTTAAAAAGTTCCCCCACCAAGGTTGAACAGCAGGGTGTTCACCAGACATATTTTTTACTGCTCCATCCAAAAAGCCGCTTGCATCAAATTTCCCACTAGAGATTTTTCCCCAACCAGCATTTAACCACTGCCAACCAAGATAGAGTCGAAGTAAAGTAAGTAGCAGTGAGACAAAACGGTTTTCCTTTAAAAATGTAATAAACATAATAAAGCCCCCTAAATAATTGATAATTATTATCATTGATAACGATTATCATTATCGTTTAAACTGATATTTTAGTCAACGAGTGTAAAGTACTAAGTTTTTTGGGGTTAGATAGACCAATATCCCTATTTCCTTCTTCTACTTACTTACGAAGCAAGTTAGTTAAAGAACAAATGTATTCTAGATTAAAGGAAGTACCATTATTTATATAGAAAGAATTAATTATTGAATAGTTGACTAAGTAAACCGAAGCTAAGTGATCAGCTCCTTATTGAAGCTCTTCCCAACGTTGGAGAAGGTTTTTTTGCATGAATAATGACTCGGAGAATACTCCAAGCCATTGAGGTAAATTACGACTCTCTTTTTCTAGTGAGACTAGATTTTGAGATATGACCTATTAGAAAGTAAACAATTCCGTTACCCACAAACAGCTCGCAAATCCAGCGCGACTACCGTAATGCTATAACCATTTAGAAAATGGTCAATAATAACTTCTGTTAAGCATCTGGAATAATTGTAAAAGCAATTGTTCGAACCGGAGACTCTGTTTTCTTGCTCGTAGTATTGTAGTATTTAGTCAATAAATCGTTTAATTCGTTTTGAAATTGTATAAAGTGTTCCTCATCAATCTTTAATTCAACTACAGAAAAAGCAGCAAGGTCTTCTTGGCAGTTTTGTTCTCCTAATTTCTTAAGATAATCTTGATATTGAGTGAATAAAAACTTAGAGCTGATAAATAGCATCTTGAAACCTCTCCGTTTTATGATGTCATGTTGTTATTTACATATGGGTGAATGTCTAATCCTAGGACAATCGTGGAACATAGTATAAATTTGTGGTCCTTATAATCAGGATGAGAAAAAATAAATAACCTTGGTGAGGGGAATGTTTCAAAATGGAAGAACAAAAACAATACCGCGATGATTTGTTGGAATGGTGTAATACCATTTATTCTAATTGGGAAAGTATGAAACCAAAGGTTACCAGGCTCTATGATAGGGAAAGGTTAGAGGAATGGGAAGGATCATGCCGTCAATTAAAAGAGAAATTACAGTCAGATTTAAACGTGGACTTCGATGATTATCTGAACGCTAAAAGCCTATATGAACAGTGGGAACAGCTTTTCAAAGAAAAGAATGCGAATCAAGAAGAGATTGAAGTCGATTCTGATAAACGTTTGGAATTGGAAGACGAAAAACCATTCCATGAGGAATTATTGGAAACGAATGCGAATCAAGAAGAGATTGAAGTCGGCTCTAATACACGTTTGGAATGGGAAGACGAAAAACCATACCATGAGGAATTATTGGAAACGAATGCGAATCAAGAAGAGATTGAAGTCGGTTCCGATCACCGTTTGGAATGGAAAGAGGAACAACCATGCCATGAAGGATTAATGGAAAGGGCTGCTTATCAAGAGGAGATTGAAGTTGATACAGATAAAGGTGTGGATTTAGACGAAGAGCTGCAATACCGTGAAGAATTGTTGGAATGGTGTAATACCATTTATTCTAATTGGGAAAGTATGAAACCAAGGTTTTCAAAACTTTTTGATTTAAAAAGTTTAGAGGAATGGGAGTCATCATGCTGCAATTTAAAAGAGAAATTACAGGAAGATTTAAAAGCGGATTTCGATGATTATCAGACAGCTAAAGGCCTATATGAGCAGTGGGAACAGCTATTCAAAGAATCGAATGCTAATAAAGAAGCGATTGGAGTTTAATCTGCTTAATCAGATGTTCAAGCGAAAATAAGAAGAAAGGGATAACATTGGAGTGGCTGAAATGCTGCTCTTTTTTTGTAATTAAAATTCAAATGTGTACACGTCAGCAATATTTGAGTGATGATAAATGTTTTATACAGCACATATATTTATTTATAGATCAAGGAAAGTGAGGTCTCTATATGGTAATGGTGTGTAAAAACCATGTTAAAAAGGCACTAAAAGGTCTTGACGTCCCACATGTAGAATCTATTCAGTTCCTATTTCCAATAAAATAAGAAATATCCATAAACAAGTATGAAAATGATTATTATTATCAATACTATAAATATTAGAGGGATAACCATACAAAGGCTATCCCAACGAAAATTATGCTTCTAGAACAAATGTTTTGCAATCCGTTTCTTCACTATTGGATGCCTGTTTGCCTTTATGACTGACTACATAAATAGCATCTGCATTACATTTGTTTCCGTTGCCCCAGTAGGTACAGTTATCTACTTCACAAAGAACATCTTGTGCCATTCGTATCGCACCTCCTTTTCCTTATCTTTGACGAATAAACTTTGGATGATACCCATTGATGAAAATAACATCAAAATTTCTAATTAGATAACGCTTTAATATATTTTTATAAAGAAAAATTTTTTAAGAGTGACTGAAAAGTCGCTCTTTTTTATAATTGACATTGATAATCATTTTCAATTATAATTTAAGTAAGATATTGATAATGATTATCAATTATTGTCTGGAATTGATAACTGAATAAAGTACAAAGTGAAAAGTCCTTATATAAAGGGGAATATTCAAATGTTAAAAAATAGCTATGAAGTTTCAATAAAAACTCTGACTGATTATCATTTGGAAACTTTTATTAGTTGTCCTTACAGATTTTATTATCAATACATTATAAGTGAAACCCATCGCCCAATTCATTGGAGACAAGTGGTTCAGAATGCTATCAACAAAATTGTAAAGGATTATTATCATCTTTCAATTAAAGAACAAAATAAAAACCGAATCGTTATAAAAAGATGAAATCATTTAAAGAATGTGTGAAATGCCCTTTAAATAAACAATGTGATATAGAAGTTTTTGAAGAAAATGACACTTTTTTAATCATCCTGAATTGCATTAAGAAAATTTGATGAAAGTAGGTTGTAAAAGTGTTAGTTTGTAAAAAACATGTAACTGAAGCTCTCGAAGCACTTGACGTTCCTCATGTTGTTAAAGTTGATAATTATCATAGCACCTGCTCATTTTGTAAAAAAGAAGCAAATTTAAAAATCTTTTATTCAATTCCTTTCTTTAAAACATTTAGTAAAAAAGCAGCGCGGCATGGTTGTCTACCATGAAAGAACGAATTATCTTTCATTTTCTGTGGTGAAACTCCTGCTTCATAGATGGCTTACGGGTGCTTGAGTTCAAGATATGGTTGTCTTTTTGGCAGCCTTTTTTTCTTGTTCAGATAACGGTTAGGGTAATGGAATAAGGTTACTCCATTAAGAAATTAACTTTTCAAGGAGGCTGTTAATAAAGGAATTTTTCTATTTCGATATAGAAAAAATCCAAACACAAAGTCCGATAATATTTGCTAATAAAAAAGAAATAATTAAAACGTTTTTAAATCGATCCATTTTTTCTCCTTATTTTTACAATATATATTTTTACTACTCTATTTTAAACTATTAAATTTTCCATTATATCATATATTATGTAATTTGAACTTTTATTTGCATTGACAATGATTATCATTTAATTATAAAATCAAAACGAAAATGATAATCATTATCATTTTGATTGTTGAATATTCTTAATAGATTCGTAGGAGGTGATAATAATGAGTACATTAATTAATAAAGTGGTCTTGCAATTATTGGTAACTGTAATGCGTATTCTTTTTGGTGTAGGATGGCTTTTAGCAGGTGTAACGAAGATTAGTGAAAAACACTGGTTTAGTGAACCTGGTGTTTTTATTGAACATTATTTATTAACAGCAGTAGAAAAACCGAATGTTCCAGAATTTTATAAGCATTTCATTGAACATGTAGCATTAGATCATGTTATTTTCTTCAATTATACAATTCCTATTGTTCAAATTATTTTGGGAATATGTTTGATCGTTGGATTCATGATTATTCCTTCTGTTTTCATTTGTCTATTTATGCATGTGAATTTTATTCTTTCAGGAAATATGAATTTAATAAGTCTGACCCTTTATACAAGCGCATTTGCACTTTTATTTTTTATACAAAGTAGTTATGTTTTCAGTTTAGACCGATATTTTGGAATAGATCAAAAGCTTTCTTTTAAGAACAAAAAGTTAGAAGAGCCTGTTATACCAAAAAGGCTTATTAAGAATATTTCTTAATTAATATGTTAATCAATTTATTTTTAATTTTTATTATGATGATAGATAAAATTATGATGTTGAAAGGATATTATTATGCAAAACAAGCCATGGAAAGTGATGTCATCTATTGCACTTGCATCCACTTTAGTACTAACTGCTGGATGTACGAGTGATAAGAAAGTTGCTAAAGAAGAAAAAACATCAGAACAAGAACAACAAGTAAGTAAGGAAGTGACAAACGCTTCTGTAACAGTACCTGTGACAGATTATACGTTTGATACAGCAGGTAACATGTTTGCATATGCAGAATTTGAACTTTCAGGAGAACCCTTAGTAGAGGGACTAGGGCTTGATTTGGATGTTCTTGATCCCCAAAAATTAGATTCGCCCACAAAGTTTGATTATACAGCAGGAATTGAATCGTATGAATATTCAGAGGAAGCTATGTATGAAGTGGTAGAAAAATCAGGGTTAGGGCTACATTTAATTAATGGTCCAGTTGTCAAGGAATTAGCTAAAAAGCAGGGGAAAGAATCACATGAATTATTAGGAGAGCGTTTCTATAAATTAGCTGATGCAGTTGGCTATCCTCGTGAAGAGATTCATAGGAATATGTTTCCTACCTTTATTGAATATGCAAAAGGTGATCCTCATTATATTCAAGAAGTAGAGACTTCTAGCTATGCTTCAGGAGATGAAAATACATACGTTCCTCAATATCAAGTTAACTTTAAGTCACTTCGATGGGATCGTAATAAAATGGATAAAGTATTAAATCCAGCAGCATATGGGGGGGCATTCTTAAAACAAGCTCTTTGGGCCGGAGATTTTATGGGTGGGTTTCATACTGTAGACGGTGATGAAGAATTGGAAGGTGAAACACCGACTGATGATCACGATGAAAACGTTGCCCTTGGTGTCAGCTCAGCAGATGGTATGCAGGGAGCCATCCTAGTAGAGGAAATTTGGAACAAATTAAATTACGTTCGTAATCACTTATTTTACAAGGCAAATGATAAGAGATTACTTCCAGCAAGTGTTGGAAGTCAGTATGATCCATCAAAAGGCTATGTTTATTTACCTCATACAATCCAAGTAAAAGAAGACGGAAATACAGACGTTCCTAATGCCGAGTCACTAGAAGTAACAGATGCGCGCAGCATTTTAACAGATCAATGGTTAATGCTTTGGCCGTCATCTGAATTCTTCGGCACCACAGATCAGCGTCCAGAAAATAAAAATGTCGCACCATCATTCCGAGCACTTTTTGACAGTGATCCTTATCCTGCTGCACCTAAAGTAAATCTTGATAACAATGCAGGAAACGATGTGACTGTAAACGATCCATACTCTGTTAACCGTGACGTACTGCTTCATGTGTTTAAAAACATTGATGCCATGCACTTTAATGAAAAAGAAGGTGCATTTGTAGTTGAACATAATGGTAAAGAGCAAGGAAATTATGTAGATACGTTTAATGCAGGCTATACAATTGAATCACTTCGTATTTTCCAGCGTGCAATTGATGGTCTTCCAGTTGGATATGCAAATGCAGAAGACGCTGAAGGATTAAATACAGTTGAAGGTAAACGTGCAATTGAACTAATTAAAAAACAAGCAGATTTTATCATTGATAAACTGATGACAGATTCAGGCCTAGTTGCAAAAGGCTATACATTCGGTAAAGGTGCAGATGAGGAAACAACATTAAATGCACAACTTGGTGCCGTTCGTGGCTTAACAGCAGCATATCTTGCAACAAAAGATGAAAAATATCGTAATGCTGCTCGTACCGGTTATCAAGCAATGGATGAAACGCTTTGGGATAATGAGGCAAAAGCCTATGAAACTGTGAAAGGCGAAATGAAATATGATGCCTTTACTGCAGGTGGAGTATCTGCTGTCTTACGTGTTGCGATTAATAACTTAAGCAATATGGAAGGTGATGAAAAACAGCCAGAAGCATTGGAAGTGGAAACCATTATTTCACGATATGTTGATTTTTATGAAACTGTGATAGATGGTCCAGATCTTAAACAAGGAATGCAGGCAAGTGAATTCTGGGATACAGGTGATTTTTACATTGATGGTGATGAGTCTGGAAACACAGATGGAGATCAAGTTCCACAAACTCAAGCGGGTCATGGTAAATACGGCATTGCACCTGTTCTTGTACCTGTTGAAGTAAAAAAATAAAGATAAAGAGGGTAGATAATCGTGAAGAAAATTGCCCTTTTCTGGTTAACGCTCCTATTGATGGGGGCGTTAGTTGGTTGTAAGGAAAGAATAAACGCAGTTATAAAAGAGAAAGAGCCAGGTGTTGTCCGGGACTATGCTGTTAACAGCAACAATATTGTTATGAATAAGGCTGGTAATACCATTTATATAGCCAATATTGATGTAAATACAGTTACCATTGTTGACAGTCAAACAAAAAAGGTGACAGCTGAAATACCTGTCGGAAAATCCCCTGTACAGCTAACCCTTTCACCAGATGAAAGTTTATTGTATGTTTCCTGTAGGTATGACAATAAAATTGACATCCTATCAATTGAAAAAGAAAAAGTGGTCGATTCTCTTGATATCGGAATTGAACCATATGGTGTTGTAACAAGTCAGGACGGTAAAAAGCTGTATGTTGCAAACTACCGATCTAGTACATTATCAGTAATCGATCTAACTAATAAAAAAGTTGAGTCTAAAATTAAAGTTGGCGATCGACCTAGAACATTAGCGATTACGGCAGAAGGGCAAAAGTTATATGTTCCGCATTATTTAGATGCGAAAATTAGTGTGATTAATACCGAAACTGAAAAAGTAAGTAAAGTAATTTCCCTTGCCGATTCACCAGATAATAACGATCGCAAAAAAAGCCAAGGGATTCCAAATACCTTAGAACAATTTGTGATAGATCCCGATGGAAAAAAAGCTTGGATTCCTCACTTGTTAACAAATGTTGATGTACCTATTCACTTTCAAGAAACGATTTTTCCAGCCATCTCTGTCATTGATTTAACGACTGATGAAGAGTTGATTGATGAACGGAAAGAATTGTTCGAAGAAATTAATGTCACAGATAAAAAGAATGACACAATCATTTCCTCAAATCCTTATGATGTCGTCTTTCATCCAAACGGCAACAAAGCATATGTTGTCATGTCTGGAAGCGAAGATCTCGTTGTGTTTGATTTAAATCGTGGTGGCAATGCAACGCAGATTCTAAGAAGAATTGAAGGAAATAATCCAAGAGGTGCCGTGATTTCACCAGATGGCGAAACCGTTTATGCTCACAACGCTATGAGTCATGATCTTGCCGAGATTTCTACTGGAGGAGCCAGTCCCTACGCTCGGGCAAAAATGAAAGGCGGAAATCTTGAGTTGATATCAAAAGATCCTCTGTCCCCACTAGTAAGAGAAGGGAAAACGATTTTTTATAGTGCCAATAGCGAGGAGTTTGCGACAGGAATTACAGGGAATAATTGGATGAGTTGTATTTCTTGTCATGCTGATGGTGAAACAAATGGACTTACTTTAAAGACTCCAAAAGGACCAAGAGATGTTCCAAGCAATGTTTTAACGACAAAAACCGGATTATTTATGTGGGATGGCAGTCGTGATGATTTTACGGATTATTTATTGACTGTGCAGGGTGAAATGGGTGGCATGAAAGAATTTGATCCGGGAAAACCACTCCCTGAAGATGTCGAGCATATGTATGATGCGATGTTTGCCTATCTCGATGATCCAGATTCATTCCCAGTCCCAAAAAGTCCTTACCGTACTAAGGATGGAAGCCTGACCTCTACAGCAGAGGATGGAAGAAAATTGTTTGAAGGGAAAGCAGGCTGTATTGCATGTCATGCAGGGACCCAATTTACTGATAGCGTAAAGGCTATTGGTGAAAACGGTCATTTGGCAACCAGAAATACTAATTATTTGCATAATATCGGTACTACTAATCCGTTAGATAAACCATCTAAAGGTGATGCTAGAGCAGGTTTTACAAACCCAAGAGATCCTCTTCATTTTGATGTTCCAACATTAAGAGGGGTATGGGCAACTGCACCTTATTTTCATGATGGCAGTGCTAATACGATTGAAGAGGTTATTAAGCGAATTCGATATGAAGGAAAGCCTACGTTTACAGACGGTGAAATATTAAAAATAGCCGAATATGTCCGTTCTATAGAATAGAGGGTAATCAAAAAATAAACAAGGAGCTACCTTTAATTTCGCAATAGTAATTTTACAAGAAAGCACCGTGAAAACGGTGCTTCATTACCCCTTTGAAAGGTTAGGAATTATATCTGCCCTGGATAAAATGCCTCGTTGATTTCCCAAGACTCAACTATCTTACGGGCTACGGTAGGTTCATATCCCATACCCATAAGGTACGTAATAGCCGCAACCTCTCGTAAGGCATGAGGAAAAGAAGTGTGCTGGGCTTCTTGTAATCCATATTGAACAAGAGGTTCAACATTTCTTAATACTGTGTGTTTATAATGATGTGGGCTATAATGATGTTGTTGATTAAAGTGATAAGGATTGTATTGGTAAGGATTATACAAAATACAGTCATCTCCCTAAATAAATAATTTGTAAAGTCATCATTAGTCTATGTGTGTTTTAACATGGGTGAAACGGATAGTGAAAAATTAATAGAGAAATGAGTTAGAGTGGTGCCTTTATTAAGCTTAAGGATGCCTCAGTTAAAGAAGATAAAAAAAGCCGATTCCTTTGAACTGCACCCGAATTGTTAGACACACTCTAACAATTCGGGTGCAGTTCACCATTAGGAAATCGGCTTTTTAATGGGGTGAAACTTCCCTAGGCGCTAGGGCTAGTTGTACCACTATATTTATGTGAATGAGGATGGACTCCGTTAACTGTCGTTACACCGTGAAAATTATGATAATGTCCAACTCCACCAGGTAAGGGAATAGCAGGACCCGTTGTGCCTCGGATTTCGTGTTTATGGCCATCATCCAACGAAGTCACGGTAAAGTAATTATGAGTATGTTGTACACCAGTAGGGGCAGGTTCCGTTGTCCCTGTATATCTATGGTCATGCCCTCCCATAAAAGAGGTCACTCCTGAAAAATGATGTCTATGAATAGGTGTGCCGTTCCAAGACGTCAGATATAATTGGTGAGAATGCTCAGTATCCATATCTGAATCACTTGAATGAATGATAAACCCAGTAACCGGAATTTCCATATCTTTTCCCCCTTTTCTAAATCGCTCTTACAATTTATGAAAAAACTAAATCATTCATGTCCTTTTTCGAAATAAACATAAGGAGAAAGAACCCAGAGTAGGCTTCCTTTCCATTTAAATGGACTTGACTAGGGTTTTTATTAAAAAGGGTAACTTAATGGTTTAGGTTTTGAGAAAAGGGAAAGACAATAACCTGATCCAGGCTGAAGGCCTGGATTTTTAGTTTTTTAGTGTTTTTTTAGGAGGTTTGGGGCAGGAAAAAGACAAGTAGCTGATAAAATGCCGAAAGTGGCCGATAAAATCGAAAAGCGGCAGATAAAATGAAAAAGTGGCCGATAAAGTGATCGAAGTGGCCGATAAATCCTGAAAGTGGCCGATAAATTGTTCTTCGGGTAAATCCGATGGCAGGGTTTTATTAAAAAAGGTAACTAAATGGTTTTAGGTCTTGAATTTAGGCTGGTCCAATGGAATAAGGAGGAGTAAAAGTTACCAGAGCCAGTCTATCGACTGGCTTTTTGGGTAGTTTGAGGTGGAAATAAGGGAGTGGACAGTAAATAGGGGAAAGTGGACAGTAAGTTGATCGAAGTGGAAGTAAAATGCCGAAAGTGGACAGTAAACTATGAAAAGTGGACAGTAAACCATGGAATCTAGTATCTTAACCTTAAATTTCCATCCCAGCATGATTAAAAAAGGTAACTAAAAAGCCTGCCACGGTCCGAGATCCAGTCCAAAAAATAAAAGGTTCTCCATAAGCGGCAAACACAATGACCTTAGCCAGGAAAACCCCTTGGCTTTTTAGCTTTCTTGTTAGTAGTTGAACAAAGGGGGAAGGTTATAATAAATCGCACTCGGATTTAATGATCCATTTCAGTAGATACTATCTAGGAAGTTTTTCTAGTCAAAAATAAAAAAACGGTATATAATCATATTAATATTTGTACCTATAAATAATATATATAGTAATAAATAAAATAAGTCGGCATAAAAATGGAGGGCGAAAAAATGAAGTTTCCGCATGATTTTTTATTCGGCGCTGCTTCTGCTTCTTATCAAATAGAAGGAGCGTGGAATGAAGATGGTAAAGGGGTAACCAATTGGGATGTCTTTTCAAAGATTCCGGGGAAAACGTGAGGGCACCAATGGAGACGTAGCCATCGACCATTATCATCGCTACAAAGAAGATATTCAATTAATGGCAGAGATGGGATTGGAGTCGTACCGATTTTCGATTTCATGGGCACGTATTTTGCCAACTGGTGATGGTGAAGTTAATGAAAAAGGCTTGGAATTTTATAATAATGTGATCGATGAATGTTTAAAGTATGGGATTGTGCCATTTGTTACGCTCTATCATTGGGATTTGCCACTGACGCTGGAAGAAGACGGCGGATGGACGAATAAGCGAACAGCGGAAGCCTTCGTCAAGTATGCGAAAATTTGTTTTCGGTCCTTCGGTGACCGCGTTAAACATTGGATTACCTTTAATGAAACGGTTATGTTTACCGGCTTAGGCTATTTAAAAGGGGCGCATCCGCCTGGGATCCAAAACGATGAGAATAAATACTTTCAAGCGACACATTACGTGTTTTATGCCCATGCAAAAGCCGTCGAAGTCTATAAGGGGCTGAATCATTACGGCGAAATTGGAATTACCCATGTATTCTTACCAGCTTACAGCGTAGATGACCAACACGGGAATGTCCTAGCGGCCCGGCATGCCAATGAATATGAAACGTTTTGGTATTATGACCCCATTTTAAAAGGCGAATATCCATCTTACGTGGTCGAGCAATTAGAGGAAAAAGGCTGGACGCCAACTTGGACAGATCAAGAACTAGATACCTTAAAAAGAAATGCCGGAAAAAATGATTTTATCGGACTGAATTATTACCAGCCGATTCGCGTCGAAAAAAATCACGAAGCTGTTTCAACCATGGAACATTCACGAGAAACATCGACGCTGACTCCAGGCAACCCGTCGTTTGATGGCTTTTATCGGACCGTGAAAATGGAGGATAAAACCTATACGAAATGGGGCTGGGAGATCTCACCGCAAGGATTTTTAGACGGGCTCCATATGTTAAAAGAGCGTTATGGTGATATCAAAATGTATGTAACCGAAAACGGACTCGGTGATGAGGATCCGATCATTGAGGGTGTAATCGTCGATGTTTCTCGGATTAAATATATTGAAGCGCATTTAAAAGTGATTAAGCGTGCCATCCAAGAAGGCATAAATTTAAAAGGGTATTATGCATGGTCTGTCATTGATCTACTAAGCTGGTTAAACGGCTATAAAAAGCAATACGGCTTCATTTACGTCGATCACCAGGACCACTTAAACCGAAAGAAAAAGCTGTCGTTTCATTGGTATAAGCAGATCATTGAGACGAGAGGAGAAGAGCTCTAAGTAAAAAAGAAAGCCTCTTGATATTAATCAGGAGGCTTGATGTATAATAAAGTCATTAAATAATGGAACGAAACAATAGGGAGATTATATGGCTGTAAAATATAAAGAAATAGCGGATCAACTAGAACGGGACATTCGGGATGGGAAATTCGATCAAACCAAAAAGCTGCCGACAGAAGATGAACTGCTAAAACAATTTGAAGTGAGTCGAAATACGATTCGAAAAGCCATTAATCAGCTCGTCAATCGCGGCCACATCTATCAGGTCCAGGGCAGCGGCATGTTCTTACGGGAAAAATCCGAAACCGATACGATCAATTTAGGCAGTCTTCGAGGCTTAACAAAAGATTTGACTTCAAAAACAATTGAGACGAAAATTCTCGATTTACACGTGCAAGAAGCCGATAAAGAGAAAGCAAAACAATTGCGTTGTGAAGTTGGCACCAAGCTTTATTATATTAAGCGGCTCCGCATCGTAGATCAAGAACCCTTCTCGATTGAAATCAGTTATTTTAAAAAAGACATTGTCCCCTACTTAAACGAAGAGATCGCCTCAAATTCAATTTATAGTTACCTGATCGACGACTTAAAATTAACGATTGGTTTTGCGGACAAAGTCATCAACTGCGAGAAAATCGATGCAGAAAGTGCGGGACTGCTCCAGGTTCATCCACTCGATCCAGCCCTAATTATCGAAAATACCGTCTGTTTAACGAACGGAACCATCTTTGAATTATCTCAATCCATCTTTCATTACCAAAAAGCAAAAATCTTAAATCGCATCAATTTTAAATAAAAAAACGGTTAAGACGCCTGCTCTTAACCGTTTTTTTAATACTGTGCACATATGCTTTTCGAAGAATAAACATATGAAAGAAAGAGCCCATACTAGGGTCTTCCTTCCGATCGATCATTTGAAAATGACGATTGTATTCTCAAATGAACATGTTCAGATTATCTCTAAAACTAAAATGTGGAAAGAACGATAATTAATAGAATGAACAATACAACGATTAAAACAAAGCTGTTGCCGCTATAACCACCGCCGTAGCCGTAACCGCCACCGTAACCGCAAAATCCCATATCTTTTCACCACCTATTTAGTTTGTGGATGTTAATTACATCCCCACCATTATTATATTTTTTACAAGAGAACGTGATTGGACATGCTCCGTTTTTTTGAAGAAATCCGCGATCGTACCGTCATTTTTCTTAACTGATAAAAACAAGAAGAAGCGTATGCATTATCACATACGCTACTTCCAGAGGTGATTCTATGTCTGTGCTTGGCGGCGAAGAGATTCCTGTCTCTCCCTAATAAGCTATGCAAAAAGAATAAGAAGGACTGGACAAGCGTTGAGAAAGGTTAGAAAAATTTTTTGCCTCCTTTCTCAAGCGGGCTGCTCAGAATACGAGGTATTCTGATTATTTATGCTTGGAAAAAGGACAGATTATTTCAACCTGTCCTTCCTTCAAAAAAGTGACCTGTCACTTGATTAAATTAGTAGCCTCCCATGAAGGAAGCTCCGATGATGATAAGCAAGATGAAAAGTACAACGATTAACGCAGTTGAACTATTTCTATGTCCATCACTCATGTTTCTCACCCCATTTTGAAAATGACGATTTAATGCTCAAATGAAACAAGCTCAGATTGTTCCACTAAACTAGAATGTTGAAAGAACGATAATTAATAGAATGAACAATACAACGATTAAAACAAAGCTGTTGCCGCTATAACCGCCGCCGGAACCTCCATAACCATAGCCCATATCTTCTTCACCACCCATTCGTTATTGAGGAAGTCATTTCCATCCTCTCCATTAATATATTTTTTCCACCGAAACATGATTGGACAACTTCCCGTTTGTTATAAAAATCCGCAATCGTACCGTAAATTGGATCAACCGGTAAAAAACAAAAAGAAGCGAATGCTGGTGTCATACGCTCCTTTTCGGAGGTAATAATATGTCTGTTCTTTACGGCGGATGAGAGATTCCTGTCTCTCCCTAATAAACTTTGCAAAAAGAATAAAGCGGACTGGACAAGCGCTGAGAAAGGGTTGAATTTTTTAAAAAATAATCAAAATGCCTGCTTTTTTATTTTTTGTACAAGTATCCACACTTTGATACGAAACCAATCATAGCTTATCTAAGAGAGGATAAAAGCGAGGTGGAGAAGTAATTGGATGGGGATCATCATCATCAAGAACAAAAGCCGGCAAGAGAAATAGACCCTTTTTCAAGATTCATGTTTGGAAACCGTAAACGTAGAGAAACACACAAAGAAAGCGAAAACCATGCAAAAGAAAATCCGGAACAAAACAAACGATCGTCTTCAGATGATTGGTTTTTTGGACGTAGAAAAAAGGAACCTGCAACAGCTCATAAAAACAGGCAGCAACAGACGCAAAGCACCCAGAGTAAAATAGAAAACTTTATGAACAATGTTGATATTGACTTACTTATGCAAACCTATGACACCTTCGTTACGACAACCAAACAATATAAACCATTACTTAAAGGGATCATACCCTTTTTCAGTAAAATAGGAAAAAAATTTAAAAAGTAGCTTTTTAGTGCCATGGCTAAAAACATAGAAAATACCTACATTTGAAGTGTAGGTATTTTCTATTGAACCCCCTCTTTAATATGCAGTTATTTATTAATGGGATTATAGCTCTAATCCTTTCTAAACAAATTGCACAAGTTCCCGTTTGTTCAAAAAAATCCGTAATCGCACCGAAATTTTTTTCATTTGATTCGATAGGGAGTCCCATATTCGGGTGAATATATTTCCAAATATTGTCTAATTGTACAAAACACCTAGATTTTCGTACAAAACCCATAGATTTTTGTACAAAACCCGTTAGAAATTGCACAAAACCATGTTGAAATTGCACGAAACCCTGTTGAAATGGCACAAAGCCTTGTTGAAGTTGCACGAAATCCCTTGAAATGGAATCACCCCCCCTTTTTTAGTAAGGCTCTTTTCGTAAACTTTGTTGCTTTTGGGGCTTAATAAGGGCCATAAACTAAGTTTCTAGGCAATTTTCGGAAATGTTCTTACGAAAAGATGCCACGAAGTTTATCGATCTAAATCCAAACGTCTTTAGTTATATCAAACTTTAACAATTGTCGATGCTTATAAAATTTCTCAAAAATAATACCCATTAAATAGAAAAATAACAAACCAAAACAAATGTGAATGAGTGTAAATTTAACTCCAAATGAAGCAAATTCATATACAATAACCGGTAATTTTGCAGTTGTCCAAACTCCTAAAAAAAATACAATATAGCGTATGCTTGCTCCTTTTTCTAATAAAAGTGCCGCAATTGGAAAAGCTACGTAGAGGGGACCAGCTGCAATAACTCCTAATAATAGGGAGAACAAAATGCCATAGATGCCGGATTTCCTCCCCATATATCTAATTAGTGTTTCTTTCTCCACCCATTTGTCAAGCAAACCTACGAAGATTAAGACAGGAGGGAGTAGAAACAGCATATCTAAAATGCTTTTTCCTGTTAATTGAAACGCGTTCCATCCCACCGATTGGTTAATAAAAGTAAGGATAATGAGCCCAAATAATAAAATGAAAAAGAAACGATATCTTTTTAATTCATTCATCCCATCACCACCCAAATAATATATGAAAATATTAGAGACATTAACAGTGCAGACGCATTGCGAGAATAGGCAAAACTTCGCCCAAATATCTTTTGTTCCATAGGTAAAGTTGTGATTCCTACTGACATTAATGTAGACATTAATACAGCTACTTGAGGGAGTCCTGCACCATTTTGGACTAATGTATGTCCAAGAGGAAATACAACAAAGCTTGGAACTAGTGCAATAGATCCAATTAATGCTGAGTAAACAATACCTGTCAATCCAGATTTATCTCCAATGATTGAAGAAATTAAGGATGGAGTTAATATAGATAGTGATAGTCCAACGAAAAGCATAATTGATAGCATGTCAGGTATAATATTACGAAAGCTTTTCCATGACTTTAATAGAGCATCTCTTGTTTTATTTCGATCTTTTATAAAAGAAATACTGAGAAGAATAATAGCCATAGCGTAAAGGATAGCACCATTAATCATGATTAGACTCCTTCCATTCTTTGTATTTATTTAAGAAAAATGATAAGTTCTTCATTTTTTCTTCGATATCTATTTGAAAATCTTCTAATTTTCTTTTTCCAACTGTAGTAATTTTGTACATTTTTATCAGCTTATCTTGATCAGATGTGTCCAAATAAGACTCAACAGCACCTTCTTTCTCTAATGTTTTTAATGTGCGATAAAGAATGGCACTATCAATTGGATTGATGGGAAGCTCTTCTTCACATTTCTGCAGAAGTTTCCCTCCATAGCTATCTCCCTCTGTTAAAAACAGCAGAAGAAATGCACCTGTATGTCTCCCTATATGTTTCATGAAATATATAACCCCCTATTTTGAATGTAAAATTTTTTCGGCAACACTTTACTGTTAATAACAGTATACTGTCATCAACAGTAATATGTCACTGACAGTATGTCCTTTTTTAAAAAAATTTTGTACAATTTTTCAGTTCAGCTTTCGTAGGGTTAGTTGGATGGTGGCTTAAGAATGGAATGACAGTTCCATCTCGTGTGATGGCAGAACAAGCGGGGATATTGTTTAAGAGGAATCTATAGTTATCTCCTTTGAAATAAACTCCCTTATAATTTAGAATGACAGAAACAAATTGATAGTTTAAGAAATTCGTCTTTCACTGATTTAATAAGAAATTAGAATGTGAGAATTCAAAAACAAAAAGAACGATCTTCGGAAACAGTGGGAAGAAGCATTCATGAAGCACCTTAGCAAATCCCAAAAACGAAAGATTTATTTTCATCAGCAACTTGAAAGCACCATTTCATTTCAACGATCTAGCTGGGCTTTTTATATTTAACGATGTACATTTTCCTGACGCTACCACATCATAGAGAGCAAGAATGTGAAATATTGTACTCTTTTATGTCATATTTGACCCAAAGGGCGTCATAAAAGGCTAAATTAATAGCCCCTTCTCACCCTACTGTCAAGATTAACAACTTCACCTTTAGATTGGGTTTTTGACGATTGCTTCAGGCCTTTTAAAGATAAAGTAATAATAATACCGCTAAAGATACTGGATAGGATTGCACTTCCTATCCCCATAAAAATAAGCCAAAGCAACTTATTATCAATTGATTTACGATACAAATCTTTCACCTCAAATGTATGCAATTAGAGGTATTATTTGTAAATTTGTTAGAAGTATGCAGATTCTATCTAGACAATAGTTACTTATTTCTAATTAACCTAATATGAATTGGTAGTATAAGACCGAAAGCAATAAGAAACACAATTATTGAAATTAACCAATTCCATCCTTTAAATTTCATATACCCAACATAGACCATCCCAAATTCTATACTGGAATGGTAGATGCCATGGCAAACTCTATAGTCAAAGTGATTCCTGATTTCCTTGCTCCTCAACTTCCATTTCTTGTTGGTTTAACGAGCATGCCATTCACTTTCTTTATGGCAAACGATCCTTACTATTTTGGTATTGTTCCTATTCTAGCTGAAACTGCTTCACAAATAGGAATCGATAAACTAGAAATTGCACAAGCATCACTTCTTGGACAGCCTCTTCATTTGTTAAGCCCGCTTGTTGGCTCTGTTTATGTATTAATCGGGCTTGTTGGTATAAATTTTCGTGATCATATTAAATTTTCTACTAAATACGCAGTCGGCAGCGCCCTTGTAATGATTGTTGTTGCTATTCTCTCAGGTGCACTGTCCCTTTAGTAGGATTTGCTTTCTGAAAATTCAATATCATCTTTGTACCTAAATAATCTGATTATATAAATAGGTAACCAATTAAAAATTAATGTTTTCAATATGTTTATTATATGTATCAGTATTTTAAGGTCATTAAGGTATATATGTCTTAAATGATGTACCTTGTGCTAGATTTCTCGAAAACTACTGTTTATCGGATACATATAAACAATGATAAAGGGTGCATCACGTCAACGCTTTTTTTCTGATACTGTATATAAGGGGCAGTTTAGTTTAAAAAAGAAAAAGCCTGTATCGATGATAACTTAGTTATTATCGATACAGGCTTTTAAATTTAATACTTATATATATTTAACTTCCTAGATGGTCGTTAAACGCGTTTTGTTCCAACATATCTTGGATGCCAATAGGGGTTGTTTGTGCTTGTAATCATGACTCCTTTTGAAGAAGAAGACATAATCATTTTACCATTCCCGATATACATCGCAACATGTGTCGGCTGACTTGCCTTGGTTGGAGCAAAGAACATTAAATCACCTGGTTGTATATAATTATAGATACGATATCCGTTTCCATAGAACATTTGAGCGGCTGTTCGGTTTAGCGTTCTTCCAGATTTCGCATAGGAATATTTAATAAGACCTGAACAATCAAAGCCACTTGTTGACATTCCGCCCCAACGATAAGGTACTCCTAAATTAGACTTTGCAACCGCAACTGCTTTTGAATTATAATATGCTGCTTCCGCTTTATCACCCATGTTAGCAAACAAAGAGCCGCAAGAAACGATAATGACAAATGCTACGATGAATTTCTTTAGCATGATTGTTACCTCCTAGTGTGATTTGTTAGTCTTAATATACTAGGAAGGTGTAACAGAGACATCACAGCCAAATTACAATTTCATTACAAAATTATATTGATATAATTTTAAATCGAATTTAAAGATCAACCCCAAACAACTTAAGCTCCTCCGGATCATGAGCGAGCACAATCATTCGTTCAAATTTCATTCCGACCTTTTCAAGCAGCCTCGATGAGCCATCATTATCCTTTGATGTAATAGCCACTATCCGCTTCAGACCGAGTTGTTCCCTTCCATGGACAAGCGTGGCCGAAGCGGCCTCAAAGCCATAACCCTTCGCTTGAAACCTTGTTAAAAAAGCAAAACCAAGATCGACATCCTCTAAAGAATCTCGTTTAATCAATCCGCAAATCCCAACCGGAGTCCTTCCCGCATCCTTAAGCTCCGTCATATAAAGACCAAAGCCCAGCTGGGAGTACATCTCCATCGGTCCCGTTACAATGTAGTTCCTAGCATCTTCTAACGTCCGCACCCCTCGATCACCGATGAACCGTATCCAAGAAGGATCATTCAAAAGCTCGAGAATAAACGCGGCATCCTCGGGTGTTAACCAGCGAAGGATCAACCGTTCTGTTTCAATCACTTTCAACTAAAATACACCTCATTTTATGGTTATTTTTGAAAAATCGCTAACTAAGTCAAACTATATCATGTATCCTGAAAAGGAAGATGCTATTTCAGCTACCATATCCTAACACCATCTTATTTCTGTAAAAAGAGGTGAATCCCTTGCTCTGGCTTCTAGTTTCTTTCATTGGATTAATCATAGTCATACTAACCACTCGATATTACTACAAAGAAAGTAAAGACATCAAAAGTAAAAGAAAGCGTTGTTTCATTTTTGTTTTGTTAATTATTCTTTCCGTAGCTAGTAAGTCTACAATATTTTATTTAGGATTATTACTTATCCTTTTTGGTATAGTGAAGGCAACTGGTTTACTTTAAAAAAATTAAAAAACAAGGATGAATACTGATGGAGCAGATTAATTTGTTAAAGTCTAAGGGAATTCTTGTGACCGAATTGAAGAACCAAAGAGAAGAGCTTCGGAAACAGTGGGAAGCCGCCTTTGCAAAGCACCTTAGTAAATCTCAAAAAAGCAAAATTTATTTCCATCAGCACTTCTGGCATGTATTTAGCTTTCATAAACTTTCCTTTTTAGAAAGTCAAAAAGCAAGGGATTCATTTAATAAGAAAAAGAAAGATGAATGTTATATTTTTTTCCAAGACAATGAACATGCTTTATTGCTTGAAAACGCTAGAAATTTAAAGGCGGAAGACATCATAAATGAAATGGACGGTTATATAGATGATGTCTATGTAGTGGATAAAGATTTTACATGGACCTATATCCTGACGCATGAATACTTTTGTGGACCCTATTTTTATCAGCCAGGGGAGGAATAGTCGTTTTATCTTATTCAGCAACGAGGATAATAGGAAATTATTCTAAATCTTGAGTTGAAGAAGCAATGATAAAATGAGAGAAAATCCAATTTATAGAGGTAGTAATATGGATATCCGGAAACTAAAAATAAAAGAAGAACCTCCAATAGAATTGTTGTTATTAGCTGATCCTTCTCCAACACTTGTTGAGGAATATCTGCATAGGGGAGAATGCTATGTAGCTGAGAGTGATAATCATATTATTGGGGTGTATGTGCTCCTGCCGACGAGACCTGAAACTGTGGAATTGGTGAATATAGCAGTTGCGGAAAACCAGCAAGGGAGGGGCATTGGAAAACAATTAATAATGAGTGCGATTCAAACAGCCAAGCAAAAAGGATACAAAACCATAGAGGTCGGTACTGGAAATTCCAGCATAGGGCAATTGGCTCTTTATCAAAAATGTGGTTTTAGAATAACGGATGTCGATATCGACTTTTTTATTAAGCACTACCCGGAAGAGATTTTTGAAAATGGGATACATTGTAGAGATATGGTTCGATTATCTCAAGATTTACGAGAGCTTTAATGTAATTGTATTAGAGAGGAGAGCACAATGACCACTAATTTTATAAAATTAACTGAACCTACCTCAAACATCGTAGAGGTGTTTAATCGTTGGGAAAACGACCCTGCATTAATTCCGTTGACTCGCCCGAACCAAAACCAATCAGAAATGGAACGTCGTGAAGAAATGTCCCTGGAGGACTTAACAAAACGCTTGGAAGACCATCACATCTATCTTATCTATCTCAATGACCAGTTAATCGGTGAAATGAACTATGTGGTCGATCCGAACTATCTCTACAAAAAAGAGCCTGGGACCGCCTGGATCGGGATCACTATTGGTGAATCCGAAGGACGAGGCAAAGGGATTGGTTATGATGCCATTCAATATTTGGAGAAACAGATTAAGAAGCAAGGGCTGAAGAGGATTGAATTAGGCGTGTTTGAATTTAACAAACAAGCACAAAAACTCTATCAGAAGTTAGGCTACAAAGAGATCGGCCGGATCGAAAAATTTACATATTGCCATGGTAAAATGTGGACGGATATTCGAATGGAGAAGTATCTATGATACTGAAGTAGTTGTAGGTAGATTTCCAACAAATCAATTCACATGAAAAAATAGCATATGAATTTGCTTTTATATTAATTACAAAAATTAACACATAAAAACGCTTATAATTTCCAAGCGTTTTTTGTCAGCTATTTATTCTTTGAAAATCCTATTATTTATGGAATAAATCTCATGATAAAAAAGCACGATAAAATTAGCTGCTAAAAATTACGTTTTAGGAAGCAAACGATTCCTACTTACGTTACTTCAAATGGTGGCTTATTTGAAACATCAGGGAAAATCTACGCATGATGACAGAGGAGGAAATACGATGACAAACCGAAATAACAATCGAAATCAGCCCCATACTGGAAGTAATAAGGCAGATACAGAATTTGGAGGCGAGCTGACACAAAGTAAAAAAGCTAGGAAACAAGCCGCAAGAGATAGTAAAAAATAGTTAAGTGTAATGGATAACCATCGTCTAAGGAATGGTTATCCATTTTATTCCGTCTTGATACTTTTACTTCCTGCGTTATCGACATCCCCCAGCTAATGGAGAATAGGCATGAAGACCGATCCCAATCGAAACCTCAGCGAGAATCATCGACAGAGAGTCCACATCGGTCAGGGCGGACAGTACGGACCGTACGGACAGGAAATTTTAAAAAAATGATCTCAATCTTCATTCCCTATACCTCACGCACGGCTGCGACCGATCCCTTGGCTTCGAGATGAATTCCAGACACTGAAAAACTAGACTCTGCCTAAGACTTGGATACTGTATCAAATCAGGGCTAATTAAGGGAATCTCCCGATTTCCTCCAAAACAAAAACCGCCTTTTAACAAAAAAGGCGGTTAAAAAACTAGAACGTTGCTTTCGGGTTTGGTCCAAATTGGTTGTCATCAGCTTGACTATCCGAACAGGTAAAGATAAGCAGGACAATCGCACCAACCAAAGGAATAAGGCTAATTAAAATCCATGCGCCGCTTTTGCCGACATCATGCAGCCTGCGAATTGTAACAGCTAGTGATGGTAACAGGACGGCTAAAGAATAGAGCCCATAAAATAATGGGTATGTACCTAAGACCCCATCAATAGCGGCTAAAATAAGCATGGCGATCATATTGAAGAGAACAAACATCCAATATTCCTTCCGTCTTGCTCTACCTGAAAAGCCTACATAATTCTTTAAGACTTTTAAATACCATTCCATTAAACGTGTGCCCCCTAAAAAATAATGATAAAAACTAGAATAATTGACTATTGTTTTATTAATATGCGATTAACATAAAAAAATTCCAACAATAATTTTTAGACTAGTCTTACCACTATTTTTTAGTAGAAACGCTTAAAACTCGCAAAGTGGGCTTGGTAATACGGGCTATTCAAATTAGAAATCATCACACCTGAATCATTGGCATGGATGAATTGGTTGTTGCCGAGGTAGATTCCTAGATGGGAAATCCCTTTTTTATATGTATTTTCGAAAAAAACAATGTCGCCCGCTTTTGGCGTATTGACATAATAGGTGCGGTCATAGAAGCCTGCAGCTGAAGTACGGCCAATTTCCATCCCTGCTTGTTTGGCAGCATAATAAACGAACCCGCTGCAGTCAAAGCCAGACGGGGAACTGCCTCCCCAGACATAAGGAACACCAATTAGTTTCTTGGCACTCGCGATCATCTTTGGCGCGAAATCAGAGTCAACGGTTGGTTCCGGCTTCGTCCCAGTTGCAGGAACCTTAATCTTTTGGCCGATATAAATTCGATCAGAGCTTAGTTTATTGAGCGTCTTTAATTCCTTGACCGAAAGCTGATAGTTCCCAGCGATTTTACCAAGTGTATCCCCGCTTTTAACGATATAATCCGTCACTTCCGTTTGTACAACAGGTGGTGGAGTAGCCGGTGTTTTCGGCGGTGTGGTTGTCACTGGCGGCTTCGGTGTTGCAGGTTTCACAGGAGTAGCAGGTGCCTTCTGTGCCGGAACCTTCAGCTTTTGGCCAACATAAATCATGTCGGATTTTAGTTTGTTAAGTGACTTCAGATTGCTTACCGTTGTTTTATGATTCCCAGCAATCTTGCCAAGATAGTCGCCACTTTTAACCGTATAGACGCTCGTCGCTGCTGTAGTTGTTTGTGGCTTGGTTGCAACTGTAGTTGTCGTCGCTACTGTTGTCGTCCGCTTTGGAGTTGGTTTTGCTGCGGTCGCTGTCTGTTTAGGAGCCGCCACTGTAAGCTTTTGACCGACACGAATAATCGTGGTATCAAGCTTGTTCCACAGCTTCAGTTCACCAACGGTCACATGAAAACGGTTGGCAATCTTAATCAAGGCATCACCTTTTACAACGGTGTAAGTGGCTGGCTGTGAAGCTTGAGTCAGTTTGCTAGCTACTGTAATCTTGAGCATTTGATTGACGGAGAGAAAATCCGACTTCAATCCGTTTGCTGATTTTATATCTTTGACACTCGTATGGTATTTTTGAGCGATTTTCGATAAGCTATCGCCTTTTTGGACCTTGTATGTATCGGCCAGGGCAGTTCCTGCAAAAACGGTCGAAAGCAGGGCAGCTGTCGATAAGGCGCGAACAATGGTTTTCTTCATCTAGCAAATCACCTCTTTTTCTACACATTTTTAATAATTTTACCATAGTTTGCTAGTAGTTAGATAAAAAAGTTACAAATCTTGACTGAATTACTAGAAAAGAGGTGAAAAAATAGAATAATTTGCTAAATTAACGGCAGAAAACACCCAACCCAAAACCTGCTTAATAGGACAATTTCCTCTCTAAATCGTTGAAATAATGACAATATTAGATAGTTTTCATAAAATTTCAACAAATATCAACTGGAAATGCATTTACAAGAAGCTATTGTTCTAGTAGAATTGGGAATTAGATTAAACTAAAGGAGGAAAAGAAAGGTGGATCGTACAGCAGAAACTAGAATCTCCAATGTTTCAAATTTCTCAGAGATCGTGAGAAGGGCATACGAAACGGGCAAAAACGAGAATGGCATCACCCTAGAAAAACTAATCGCAGACTTAACAGCAGACCTGAAAAACTTGATGGCTGTCTAATCATATATATAAACAAAGGGCTGTCGAAGTAAAACTGGACAGCCTTTTTTAAGTTAAAGAAAGGATAAAAAATCCTAGTTTCTTCTATTATATAGGTATTAATATTGGTAACGTTTGCAACTGATGAACTGAATTTCACTTTTATTGGGTTGCCCTGTTTTTAATTAACTTTAACCTTGCAGTCACCTAAATTAAAAAGAGCGAATCATTATTCTGATTCGCTTTTACTATTAGTTAGAAATTCCAGTATGTACTCGCTCCACACATGGTTGCCTTTTTCACTTGGGGCGCTCATGTCGGGTTGAAGATAATCTTTCATCGCGACAGTATTTTGATCAGGCCATGCTGTCCAGTGGTCGAGATAGGTAAGTTGCTTTTCCTGTGCATATTTTTTTAGCTCAGCTACCTGACGTGGGTAGATTTTAGCTTGATAAAGCGGGAAGGATGGCTGCAGGATAAAAGCTGTTTCAGGTTTGTTCTTCTTGATGTCATCAATGATTTTAGAGGTATTTTCTAAGGTATCTTTGATTAGGACTTCCCCATTATTCATGAGAATAAACGGTTCAAATATAATTAAATCAGCGTTCGCTGCCGCAATTTCCGTTTGTTTCTTCTGATAAAGCAATTGAGTGGATGATAAGTTAAAGGTTTTTAGCTCTACTTTGATATGCTGCTCGCCAAATGTTTTGATTAGCTTCTCTTTAATAAGCGGAAAAGAACCATCGGTCTCAGAACCAATCGCAGGAGAACCAGCAAAAAGAATCGTAAATGGCTTTTCCTCTTTTAAGGATTGCTTAAATTGATCAACAGCACTGGTAGGCCAATTACTTGTGAGTTTGAGTAATTCCTGTTCTTCAGGGTTCTGAGCATCTATCTTGGATGTGGACGACTGATGAAATGGTTTGCTTTTTGCCGTTGCTTGCCGTTCTTGGTTCCAATGGGATTGACCTAAATAGAGCGTAATAAGGAACCCGACAGCTAATAATGCCGTTAAAAATTTCTGCATAACGATATATACCCCCAAATATAGATTGCACTACAATTATAGCAGAAGGGAATCGAAAATTTGGTCAATTTCGATTTAAATCTACAATTATTTACAAAGAAGCGCTCAAATTAGTTTAGCTAGTTAAAAAATGAAATTTATGTAAATTAGCAATTACCACTTCAAATTTCTGTAAAAATGGTGTTTAATAAGTTAAGTGGTTATTAGATGACAAAAAAACACAAAACACGACAAATTATGGTATAATATACAATGTTTTGTATCGAAATTTTAGGAGGACGAAATGGAAGAGACTATTAGTTTAAAAGAGCTGCTCGAGACATTGAAAAAACGATTGCTATTAATCGTGTCAATAACATTAATTGCTGGCATTGTTAGTGGAGTCGTAAGTTACTTTTTATTAACCCCGATTTATCAAGCTTCTACACAGATACTTGTTAATCAAGCGAAAAATGAACAAGGATTATACAACTACAATGAAGTTCAAACCAATCTTCAATTAATTAATACCTATAATGTAATTATTAAAAGCCCAGCTATCTTAGATAAAGTGGTAGATGAACTTGATTTAAATATGACAACTGCCCAACTGAATGAAAAAATTACTGTTGGCAGTGAAAAAGATTCTCAGGTTGTCAACGTAGCTGTTCAGGATCCGAGTGCTAAAGTAGCGGCACAAATTGCCAACAAAACAGCTGAAGTATTCAAAAGCGAAATTTCAAAAATCATGAATGTTGACAATGTGAGCGTGTTGGCGAAAGCAGATATTACTGAAAACTCTGCTCCAATTAAACCAAGACCATTATTAAATGTCGCAATTGCAATGGTTGTTGGTTTAATGGCAGGTGTCGGACTTTCATTCTTACTTGAGTACTTTAATAACACGATTAAAAATGAACAAGATGTTGAAAAAATCTTAGGTCTTCCAATCTTGGGTGTAATTGCAACGATTGATGACCGAAAGATGGAAGAATCAGTAACTCGTCGCGCAGGAAGAAAATCAACGGTAAGAGGTGAGACACTTGGCTCTTAAAAAGAAGAAATTAGTCAGTAAAGATGCAAGACGTAAGCTTATCACAGCAGTCGATCCGAAGTCACCGATTTCTGAGCAATATCGAACAATTCGAACAAATATCCAGTACTCCTCGATAGATCAAGAAATAAGAACAATCCTTGTTACTTCTTCAGGACCTGGGGAAGGAAAATCTACAACTGCTGCGAATCTTGCGGTTACGTTTGCACAGCTGGGTAAAAAGGTGTTGCTAGTCGATGCAGACCTTCGTAAACCGACCGTTCATCACACATTTGGATTGAATAACTTATTTGGCTTTACGACCGTATTAACAAAGCAAAGGACACTTGAAAAAACAGTTCTTGAAACAGAGGAACAGGATTTATATATCCTGACCAGTGGACCGATTCCACCGAATCCTGCTGAGTTGTTAAGTTCAAAATCGATGGAACAATTTATTGAAGATGCAAAGGCGGAATTCGAGTATATTATCTTTGATACCCCGCCATTATTAGCGGTATCTGATCCGCAAATCCTTGCCAATCAGTGTGATGGTTCAATTCTCGTTGTATTTAGTGAAAAAACAGAAATTGAAAAAGCAAAAAAGAGTAAGGAATTGCTTGAAAATGCTCAAAGTAAACTACTAGGTGTCGTCCTAAATAATAAAGACGTAAAAAATAATGATTATTACTATTATTATGGTTCTAAGTGACAAGTTTCGACAAATTTCTTCCTTAACTAGTGCTACTATTAAAAAAGTCGTGAAAAAATAACAGTATTTTGGAAAGAGTGTGTGACCAATGATTGATTTACATTGTCATATATTACCTGGTATTGATGACGGGGCAAGGGATTTGTCGGAAAGTGTCAAGATGGCGCAGAAGGCTGTCGAACAAGGAATTCACACGATTGTTGCTACACCGCATCATATGAATAACCGTTATGAAAATCCTAAACAGACAATTATTGATAGAGTTAGAGAGTTAAACAAGGTTTTAATAGATGAAAAGATAGATTTAAAGGTGCTTCCAGGTCAGGAAACACGGATATACGGGGAAATGGTTGATGGTTATGAAACAGGCGAAATCCTCCCGATTGATCATACACAATATGTATTGGTTGAGTTTTCGTCTAGCCATGTTCCGAGATACACGGAGAAGTTGTTTTATGATTTGCAGACGAAGGGGCTTATTCCGGTGATTGTTCATCCGGAACGGAACCAGGAAATCATTGAACGCCCAGAACGTCTTTATCAGCTGGTAGAAAAGGGAGCATTAACACAGGTTACGGCGGCAAGTGTTTGTGGGGATTTCGGGAAGAAGATTAAGACATTTTCTCTCCAATTAATTGAAGCAAATCTCACCCATTTTATTGCGTCGGATGCTCATAATACGAGCAATCGTACGTTTAAGATGAAGGAAGCGTTCAGTATTATTCAAGCAAAGTATGGGAATGACATAGTTTTTTTGTTTAAAGAAAATGCGGAGCTTGTGATTGAAGGTAGTCATGTCTATAAAGAAGTACCTGTGCGAATTAAGAAGAAGAAGTTTTTTAACATTTTTTAACCGACTAAGCCGATAAGAGTTTGCAGATTATCATTTAGCAACTTTATCAGGCTAAATCGCCTGATCGGCGAGGCCACCTGCCCGTTATCGATGGGGGCGCTCGATTGTGCTGTGGGTTTTTTCTTGGACTTTAGACGCATGTCGTCGAAAGCATAATGTGAGGCCGGGTTAGATGCCCGATTTTAAAAAAATCAACCTTAAATATCTAATGAAAGAATAAGTGATGTAAGCACTCGCAATTCCATTAGGTATTTATTTTTTGCCCATAGTGCTTTAGTTAGTGAAAGGTTTTTTTAGATAAGCGAAATATTATTTGGGGGTATAAAGGATGAAAAGAGTAAGAAAAGCAATCATTCCAGCTGCAGGGCTGGGGACAAGATTTCTACCTGCAACAAAAGCGATGCCAAAAGAAATGCTACCAATTGTTGATAAGCCGACTATTCAATATATAGTGGAAGAGGCTGTGGCATCTGGTATTGAAGATATTATCATTGTAACTGGTAAAGGGAAACGAGCAATCGAAGATCATTTTGACAATGCTATGGAGCTTGAACAGAATTTAATAGAGAAAGAGAAATACGATTTATTAGAGCGAGTTCAGTATGCTACAAATCTGGCCGATATCCATTACATTCGCCAAAAAGAGCCAAAAGGCCTCGGACATGCTGTTTGGTCTGCAAGGAACTTTATTGGCAATGAACCATTTGCGGTTCTATTAGGTGATGATATTGTTCAGAGCGAGACACCTTGCTTACGTCAATTGATTAATCAATATGAAGAAACATTCTCTTCAGTAATTGGAGTGCAGCAAGTGGCTGAAAATGAAACACACCGTTATGGGATTATCGATCCTTCATACCAAGAAGGACGTCGGTACCAAGTGAGTAACTTCGTTGAGAAACCAAAACAAGGAACAGCTCCTTCTAATTTAGCGATTATGGGTCGTTACGTCCTAACACCAGAAATCTTTATGTTCCTTGACCGTCAAGAAAAAGGGGCAGGTGGAGAGATTCAACTAACGGATGCGATCCAACGCTTAAATGAAATTCAAAGAGTATTTGCGTATGACTTTGAAGGTAAACGATATGACGTGGGTGAAAAGTTTGGCTTTGTCAAAACAACCATAGAATTTGCCTTGCAACATGATGACCTCCATGACGATATGCTAGATTACCTAAAAAATCTAGTTTCTTCATTAGATAAAGAAAAAGTAATGATATAGAGAGAAGGAAGGGGTCACGGTTGTCTAATCTGGCAAATCAAGAAGTATCTTATTTAGAAAAGCAGAAATCACTTGTTAATGATGGGAAAATATACTTATTAACTAAACGATTAATAGATATTATTGGTTCTTCATTGGGAATTATTCTTTTAGGTTTCCTGTTTATTATAGTTGCTATTCTAATTAAATTGGAAGATCCAAAGGGAGCCATTCTGTTTTCACAGAAAAGAGTGGGACTGAATGGAAAAGAATTTAAAATGTATAAATTCCGTTCGATGGTATCCAATGCGGAGGAAAAGTTACAAGAGCTACTTAAGTATAACGAAGTATCTGGCGCGATGTTTAAAATGAAAGATGATCCTCGGATTACCAAAGTGGGGAAGTTTATCCGAAAGACAAGCATTGATGAACTTCCGCAGCTTTTTAATGTATTAAAGGGTGAAATGAGTTTGGTTGGACCTAGACCGCCTCTTCCAAGAGAAGTAGCCGTATATTCTGACTACGATAAACAGAGATTAAAGGTTACTCCAGGCTGTGCAGGCCTTTGGCAGATTAGTGGAAGAAATAGTCTTAGCTTTGGGGAAATGGTAGAACTGGACCTCGAATATATGCAAAAACGTTCAGTTCTTTTTGATTTAAAAATTATTTTTAAAACAGTACTTGTATTATTTGGTTCAAAGAATGCATATTAGATGATAAAAGGGATGCTTATAATACTCATATTTAGATAAAATTTTCTAAGAACCCTCTAATTATGGGGGGGGGGTGAGATATTTGTGAGTAATTTAACAGAGTTTAAGAAATCAAAGGATATTAAATGTCATGTAGCCTGCTTAGATGAAAATTATGATCAAATTGAGTATAACGGAGCAAGGTGTTATAACGTTAATATTCCAAATATTGGCCCTGTCAAGGCAGTTTATTATGACATTAAGTCCCTTGATTTAGTTTATTACTATATAAAAAATAATAGCATCAGTAATGCAACCAGTAGAATTTGCCCTTTTATGAAGTTTTACAAATATAAATTCATTCAAGCATCTCGGCATACCCATATATCTAAATCTTGATGGTCATGAATGGAAAAGAGCTAAATGGAATCTATTTATACGTTAATATTGGAAACTTTCAGAACTTTTGGTGGTTAAAAATACAGATTTAGCTATTTGTAACTCTAAAGATATTCAAAAGTATATTAATGATCAATATAAAACATACAATCCCATTACTACATTTATGCATATGGTGCAACGGTGGGAAAGTTGCTTCGATGTTGAACTCTCAAATATAGTGTAAACCTTATAAGTTTGGAACGAGCTGCACTTATCTATGATTTTTACGGTAGAAAATTTTAGTGGTCCAAAGGATTTTTGAAGGCTGATAGTGCTTACTTTAGGTAGATCATGGAAGATTATTCCTGCTATTAGGGTCTGTACCAGAAAAACAGGTTTCTACGAGGTTTATAAGTGTATCAATATTTCGTAGAAAAGTAAAAATGAGCTTTTTACAAAACTGATGAGTTTATCAGAAATTGAGAGTTTATAGAAAATCAAGGCGATTAAGGAAAAAGTCGGTGCAATATGGGCTGAATGGCTGTTTTTTGACCTCTGATATTGCGTTGTGTGAAAGATAAACACATGTAGATGATAGCCGCAGCATTTAATGCAGAAAGTTTAATTGGGGTTTGTGGGTGCAACGATGCAGGTTGAATTATTGCAGCGAGTGAGGAGCTTTCTCACAGATCCCTTTTATATAGTCGAAACACATATAAGAAAGTTTAACAAATTGATGGGAGCAATACAGAAATGAGTAAAGTTGATTTACAAAATAAAACATTTTTTGTGACCGGAGTGGCTGGCTTTATTGGCTCTAATCTAGTCAAAAGAATTTATCAAGATGTTCCTAATGCAAAGGTTATCGGTATCGATAATATGAATGATTATTATGATGTTAGACTGAAGGATGCTCGTCTGGAAGAACTGTCCCAAAATGAGTCTTTTGTGTTTGTAAAAGGAAGTATTGCTGATAAAGCTCTGATTACTTCTATCTTTAAAGAATATAGGCCACAAGTAGTTGTCAACTTGGCAGCGCAGGCGGGTGTTCGGTATTCCATTACAAATCCAGATGCATATGTGGAAGCAAATTTGATTGGTTTCTATAACATTTTGGAGGCTTGTCGTCATTCTTATGACAATGGTGCAATTGGTGTGGAGCATCTGGTATATGCAAGCTCTTCCAGCGTATATGGCTCCAATAAGAAGGTTCCATACAGTACTGACGATAAGGTGGATAATCCTGTTTCTTTGTATGCAGCCACCAAGAAGTCCAATGAATTGCTGGCCCACGCATACTCAAAACTCTATAACATTCCATCTACTGGACTGCGATTCTTTACAGTATATGGTCCTGCTGGTCGTCCGGATATGGCATACTTTGGATTTACCAATAAACTGCGTGAAGGCAAGTCTATTCAGATCTTCAACTATGGCAACTGCAAGCGCGACTTCACCTATGTGGATGACATTGTAGAAGGTGTTGTTCGTGTCATGCAAAAGGCTCCAGACAAAGTTACTGGTGAAGATGGTCTACCGTTGCCTCCATATGCTGTTTATAACATTGGAAACAATGAGCCTGAGAATCTTCTAGACTTTGTAGATATCCTACAGCAAGAACTAATCCGAGCAGGTGTTTTGCCAGAGGATTATGACTTCGATGCACACAAAGAACTGGTCCCGATGCAGCCAGGTGATGTTCCTATTACCTATGCTGATACCACTGCGTTGGAGCGTGACTTTGGTTTCAAGCCGAGCACCAGTTTAAGAGATGGACTTCGCAAGTTTGCTGAGTGGTACAAAACATTTTATATGTAATGAGAAATGCACTTATAAGATTTTGATATAGATCATGATTGGTCTTCTAAAGCCGTATAAAATATAACCCACGTGAGGAGTAATAAATTTGTTTAAAGATATGAAGGAACTGAAAATTGCCGTAGCTGGAACTGGTTATGTTGGACTGTCTATTGCTACTTTACTTTCTCAGCATCATAAAGTAATGGCAATTGATATTATTCCAGAAAAAGTTGAACTAATTAATGGCAGAAAGTCTCCTATTCAAGATGAATATATTGAAAAATACTTTGCTGAGAAGGAACTTGATTTGACTGCCACAGTTGATGCAAAAGCCGCCTATTCGGATGCTGATTTTGTTGTTATTGCTGCTCCTACTAACTATGATAGCAAGAAAAACTTCTTTGATACCTCTGCTGTAGAGACTGTTATTAAACAGGTTATGGAGTATGCACCACATGCCATTATGGTTATTAAATCAACAATTCCAGTTGGCTATACGGCATCAATTCGTGAGAGGACCGGTAGTAAGAATATTATCTTCAGCCCTGAGTTTTTAAGAGAATCTAAGGCGCTTTACGACAATCTCTACCCTTCTCGCATCATTGTCGGAACAGATATGGATGATGAACGCTTAGTAGAAGCAGCACATATATTCGCATCGCTTCTGCATGAAGGTGCAATCAAAGAAGATGTTGATACTCTATTCATGGGCTTCACTGAGGCAGAAGCAGTTAAACTGTTTGCTAATACTTATCTTGCCCTTCGAGTTTCTTATTTTAATGAACTTGATACGTATGCAGAAATGAAGGGCTTGAACACACAGCAGATCATTAACGGTGTTTGCCTTGATCCTCGTATTGGTAGTCATTACAACAATCCTTCCTTTGGATACGGCGGATATTGCCTACCTAAGGATACAAAGCAGCTGTTAGCGAACTATGTAGACGTTCCTGAAAATTTGATCCAGGCCATTGTTGAGTCTAACAGAACTCGTAAGAGCTTTATTGCGGATCGTGTTCTTGAGATTGCTGGAGCTTATGAAGCAAATGATAGCTGGGATGTAGGTAAAGAAAAAGAAGCTGTGGTCGGTGTATATCGCTTGACTATGAAGAGTAACTCTGATAATTTCCGTCAGAGTTCTATCCAGGGTGTTATGAAGCGTATTAAGGCCAAAGGTGCAACAGTCATTATATATGAACCCACTCTTGAGGAAGGCACCACCTTCTTCGGCAGCAAAGTAGTTAATGACCTGACGGCATTCAAGGAGCAGAGTCAGGCTATCATTGCAAATCGTTATGATAGCTGCCTGGAAGATGTTCAGGATAAGGTTTATACACGCGACGTATTTAGAAGAGACTAAGGAGGAATCTTAATGAAAGTTTGTCTTGTAGGATCTTCTGGTGGACATCTTACTCACTTATACATGTTAAAGCCTTTTTGGGAAAATAAAGAGCGATTTTGGGTCACATTTGACAAAGAAGATGCAAGAAGTCTTTTAAATGGCGAAAAGATGTATCCTTGTTATTTCCCTACAAATCGTAGCTTAAAGGCGTTATTTATAAATACTAAGTTAGCTATTAAGGTTCTAATCAAGGAAAAACCGGATTTGATAATTTCATCTGGTGCTGCTGTGGCTGTTCCATTCTTTTATCTTGGGAAATTGTTTGGTGCAAAAACAATTTATATCGAGGTGTTTGATCGTATTGATAAATCAACAGTTACTGGAAAGATGGTATATCCGGTTACAGATAAATTTATAGTTGAATGGGAAGAAATGAAACAGATTTATCCGAAAGCAGTAAATCTAGGTAGTATTTTCTAATAAGCAGGGGTGAGAAAATGATTTTCGTTACAGTCGGAACACACGAACAGTCATTTAATCGTTTAGTTGAAGTTATCGATAATTTGAAAGAAAAAGGGACCATTCAGGAAGAAGTGATTATTCAGACAGGGTTTAGCACTTATGAACCCCGACATTGTAACTGGAGCAAGCTGTTTCCATATCAAGAAATGGTCAAAAATGTGGCTGATGCGAGAATCGTTATTACACATGGCGGGCCCTCAAGTTTTATCATGCCGCTGCAAATTGGTAAGATTCCGGTAGTTGTTCCACGCCAGAAGCAATTTGACGAACATATTAATAATCATCAAGTTGATTTTGCAAATGAAGTAGCGAATAGACAAGGAAACATTATTGTTGTAGAGCACATTGAATCATTAGAGGACACTATTTTAAGATATGAAGATATTGTTCAGGCAATGCCAACTAATATTAAAAGCAATAATTCAAAATTTTGCCAGAATTTCGAAGAACTTGTTGATGGCTTGATGAAAAATAGGATGTAAGTGCGACCTCTGATTACTGAAAGAGAGGATTTTATGAGTGTAAAAGTACTGAATGTGATCACGGGTGGTTTAGGGCGTGAAGGCATTACAACAACCCAGCTAGAGTTCATGAAGGGAATGGACAAGAGCGAGATACAGATGGATATTGCTGCTGTTCATGACAATGAAGAAGATGTAATTAGTGAATTTGAAGCAACGGGATGTCGAGTAATGAGATTTCCTGATAGAAAAAGAGAACTATTAGCCTACATGAAACAACTTAATCATAGGATCAGAAGAGAACATTACGATGTAATTCATGTGCATGGTAGTAGTTCTATGATGTCTATTGAACTATTAATCGCAAAATTTGCAGGTGTGAAAACGCGCATCGCCCATAGTAGAAATACTCGCGCTGACCATGAAAAGGTTGATAAATTGTTGAGACCGGTGTTTGATCATTGTTACACACATGCTTTTTCTTGTGGAGAAGATGCAGGTAAGTGGTTATTTGGTGATAAAGAATTTACTGTATTGCATAATGGGAAAAACCTTGAAAAATTCCATTTCTACCAAGAACAGAGGGACTCTATTAGAACTAAATATGCCATTGGTAATAAAACGGCGGTTGGTTTTGTTGGCAATCTCAATGTTCAAAAGAATCTTCCCTTTTTGCTTGATGTTATTAGGCATAATAATATAAGCAACCCTGATTGTATATATTTTTTGATGGGTGATGGTCCGGAAAGAGAAAATGTTCGTGCGAAGCTAGAAGAATATGGATTATCTGATAATGTGATTATGACTGGCCGTATACCCAATATTCCAGAAATGCTTCAGGGAATGGATGTTATGCTTCTTCCATCGTTGTTCGAGGGATTACCGAATGTGGTGCTAGAATGGCAGGCTGCTGGTTTGCCTAGTTTAATATCTGATCAGATTACGCAAGAATGTAAGGTTTCTAACCTGGTGAAATTCTTACCAATTAATCAAGGAACAGAGATATGGGTTAAGGAGATAGAAAAGGTTTCCATTAATAACGATCGAAAAACATATTCTGAGGATGCATGTCGGTGTATGAAAGCTGCTGGCTTTGATCTTGAGGAAAATATTGAATTTGTGAGGAAATTTTATGTTGAAGCAGCACAAAGGTGAAACTGTGTATTTTAGGGGAGGAAGAGTGTGGAAAACAAACGTATTCTTGTGATTTCCAAAACTTTGACATCAGGTGGAGCGGAAAGAGTTGCTGCAAATTTAGCTACACAACTTAACAGAGGCAATGACAAGGCGTGGTTATTGGTTTTAGATGGTAGTGTTGCAACCTATAGTTCAGAGGCTCCAATTATTGATTTACAAATGCCTTGGGCGAGTACAACCATCGGAAAGATTAAGTGGTATTTAAAGGTTACTCGTTTGATTGCAAAGTATAAGCGTGATTTAAAGATCACACACGCGATTAGTTTTTTAAGTGAGCCAGACCTTCTTAATGTTTTTACTAAATTTTATGGAAAAGCTATTGTGTCTGTGAGAAATAATAGAAGTTCTTTAAATCGAAGCGTATTTAATAAGAAAAAAGATCAATTCATTTTTAATTCCGCTGAACGAATTGTTTCTTTATCACAGGGAGCAAAAGAAGATTTGATTGACTTTTATGGTACAGACGCTAATAAAATTGATGTGATTTACAACACATGTGATACGGAGAGAATTGAAAAACAGGCAAACTTAAAACCTGAAAACGGAATTGATGAAGAATTTGTCACAGGAAAAACAGTAATCACTGCAGGAAGACTTACAGGGCAAAAGGGCCATTGGAATCTCATTAGAGCATTTCAGTATGTTGTAAAAAAAGTACCTAGTGCGAAACTCTTGATTTTGGGACAAGGAGAAGAGGAAGTTTATCTTGCAAAATTAATAACTGATTTGGGTATGGCTGATAATATTAAATTAATAGGTTACCATAAAAACCCGTATTATTATTTAGCAAAATCAGATTTATTTGTATTTTCATCTAATTTTGAAGGATTTGGAAATATTTTATTAGAGGCAATGGCGTGTGGTCTACCTATTGTGTCTACTGATTGTATGGTTGGTCCTAGGGAACTTTTAGCGCCGGGAACATCTTATAAAGAGCGAGTAAAGGATTCTGCATTAAAGGCTGAGAATGGAATTCTGGTTCCTGTTTGTGATGGAACACGATATAGAGCTGAGGATCCGATTACAAAGGAAGAGCGTATAATGGCAGATGCCATTGTCGAAATGCTTACTGATGAAGAATTAAAGGAAAGATACAGGAGTAGGTCAAATATTCGAATCCAAGATTTTACAGATGAGAAAATTACGGAAGAATGGATAAAAGTTCTAGATCGATTATGATAAATAAGGTCGTGAAGTTATGAAGGGAGAAGTCAATGAATAAAAAGAATCCAATTTATCAAATAGCACGTACAGGATGGCTTTTTTTTAAAAAGGTGACTTCCTATATTTCTTATATCCCATATTATATTTTTAAACCTCAACTTCCTCAGAATAGTAAAGATACTCCCAAAATCGTTGTGTCATTTACTACCTATCCAGCTCGTGTTAAATGTTTACCGTTGGTCATTGGAAGTATTGTACGACAAACGAGACAGCCGGATATTGTAGTACTCTATTTAAGTAAAAAACAATTTTCTGATCTCGACAATCCCGTTTTTGATTCCATCAGAAAACAAGGGGTAAAAATTACATTAGTGGATGATGATTTGCGTTCGCATAAGAAATATTTTTATGCCATGCAAGAGTATGCAGAGAGTATAGTTATTACAATAGATGATGATATTATCTATGATAAGTACATGATTGAAGACTTATACAAGTCGTATTTAAAGCATCCTAAAGCAGTTTCTGCAAGACGTGTGCATAAAATAAAATTTGATTCTGAGAAGAAGGTTTTGCCATATTTAAAGTGGGCATATGATACCAAGGAACTTATTGATATTGAGTCGCTTGAATTAGTTGCAACTGGTTGTGGAGGTATCCTATACCCTGCAGGCAGCCTGAATAAGTCTTGGAATGATCCTGAGGGAATAAAAAGTACATGCTTACGCGCTGATGATTTATGGCTGAAGGTAATGGAAGTGCTAAATTCTATTCCGGTTGTTCTTGTCAAGAGTCGCTCATACAAATTGAAACATGTATGGGGGACAGATTTAGATGGCCTAGGAATTGATAATTTACTGAATGACGGAAATGATTTGCAATTAGCAAATATTTGTAAGTATTTGAATGTTGATTTGTATGGCTTAACTCACAGATAGGAGACCCAATAGTAATGAGATTGAAATATTATTTTGAGCGTCTTTTTTATAGAAATCCAGTCGATTATGCCAAACATATAGGTGTAAAAGTTGGGAACGGCTGTAGGTTTTCAGCTTTGCCGGATTTTGGCAGTGACCCGTTTTTGATTGAAATAGGTGATCATGTACTAATTGGAAGTGGCTGCGCATTTGTTACACATGATAGCGGAAATTGGGTGTTTAGAGAACAAGAGAGATATAAAAAAACAATGAAGTTCGCCCGTGTGAAAATTGGAAACAATTGCTATATTGGAATTAGATCCATTATTATGCCGGGAGTTACTATTGGTGATGGATGTATTATAGGAGCTGGAAGTATTGTTACAAAGGATATTCCAGAAGGGTCGGTTGCAGTGGGAGTTCCTGCTAGAGTTATTAAATCAGTAGATGAGTATGCGGAGAAACTACTTTCTCAGATGCCCGAATATGATGAAACATTAATGAAGAAAGATAGAACAAAAGCAATTCTCGATTTTGTTGAGAAATTTGAGAAAAAATACGAGAATAACATAAGAGGTATATAATGATCAAGACAAAAAAGGACTTAGAGTATTTTCTTTCTTGTGATGAATATGCTCGATTTGGGAAAAAAGTTTCATTTCTACGTAAATTACGTTTAGGAGAGATGTGGACATTCAACGTAAATTTACGAAGATTGGAATATTATACTAATAATAAAAAGAAGATAGCTGAGCTGTTTTATAAGTGGAAAGTAAAAAAACTGGGAATGAAATTAGGCTGGTCAATTCCCATTAACGTGTTTGGCCCAGGACTGTGTATTGTTCATTATGGAACAGTAATTGTTAATGGAGGTGTAAAGGTAGGCTCTAATTGCAGGATACACGCAGGTGTGAATATTGGAGCTAATGGCGGAGGCGACGATGATACCCCTATTTTAGGCGATAATGTATATATTGGCCCAGGAGCAAAGTTGTTCGGTCGGATTAAAATTGGAAATAATTGTGTTGTTGCTGCCAATGCCGTTGTTAATAAAAGCTTTGAAGAAGATAATGTGACAATAGGTGGAATGCCAGCAAAAATTATTTCCCGTAAGGATAGTAGCCGATTTATTAGTTCATTACCAATAGGTGTATGAATTGTACTTTGAAAGTATAAGTCTGAAGTAAATACTCTGGGTATTCAGTAGAAAAATGGGCAAAGCAAAACAAGCCACCCTTCGATGACTTCTTTAAAGATATTTGGTTAATAAATCAATCAAGATGTAATTGTCATCACACGAAAGCCTTGGCTTTTAGCAAGTAAAATTGCATGTACTACCGTGACCTCACGGTTTACTGGAAGTACTTCAGATTTTTTGTATAATTTCGGATTATACTTTTCTTTCTTTTTGAGAATGTTGTATATAGTTGTTAACAGCAATCGGGCAATGGCAATAATTGCTCGTTTGTGACCACACTTTTTTGAGTTTTAAATAGCGGTTTTGAATTTCGGGATGCTTTTTACTTTTAACCATAGGGGTAGCACACTGTACTAAAAGAGGTTTGATGTAGCAGCAAGCTCTCAAGATTCTTACTGACTTTTTTTGCCGGCACTCTCGTTATTAGTTGGTGTAAGTCCTGCCCAGAAACATAAATGCTTTGCTGGCGGAAACACGTCAATATTCGTACCAATTCCGATATAACAGCGATGGCGTTTTAGGCTACCACTTTGTTTGTTGAAGCAATTCAAGCAACAAGAAGGGTTTTGCAAACATCAATCCCACAGCAAATTGGATAAACAATTTTTAATCCCATAGGGATAAACTCTCTCACGTTAATATAGGGATAGACATCATTGACTGATTGCTCAGCAATAAATGAGTAATGTTTATACAAAGATAAGTCTGCATACTCGAAGTCACACTTATTTGTGCTTGGAAAGGCAATCTACACATATAAGAATACGGTCATTCCATAACTGAAGTAGCCCACTCACCTCCATGTGATGTGATTTGTAGTTGACTGATATCTCTATGACTTTAGTTTAATAGAAATAACGCTCAGGGTACAATTATTTTTTTGCGTTTTGTGCCTTAAGCATCGCGAAAGGAATGGGTATAAGTTTGAACACTCAGCATAGCGGTAAGATTGAAGTCAATCAATTAAGAATAAGTGCATATATTTTTTTACTATGCTTAAATGTGTGTTCAAGAATTGTGAACAGCTCCACATTAACTCATTTTTTATTTGTCGAAAAAGGTCTGTGGAGCGCCTTATTATCAAAAATTACAATAGTAGGTTGTCTTGCTATTTTCCTATCTTATAGAAGGCATTCAAAGAAAAAAATAATGATAATGATGGTGCTTTCAATTTTTGTTTTAATTATAACTGAAATGTCAAATAATATGGCGTTTTCACAAATATTTTTCTTTGTTATTGCATATCCGATTACTTTGGATGCCCGCAAAATAGCAAAGTGGGAAAGCTACTGTTTTATTGCAGTGACAGCGTTTGTGTTTTTGATGTATAAAGCAGGATTAATAAGCGGTAATGAAGATTTTAGAGAGGAAATAGTTAGAAATTCATGCGGATTTAGTTCTGCTAATGGATTTGCGAATATTATTTTACTTTCTCTTATTGCATTTGTTTATTATAAGCAAGACAGATGGAAACTAAAGCATAGCATAATCTGGAGTTGTGTAATTGTGTATGTATTTGCTTTGACAAATAGCAGAATGTCCTGCGTATTAGGATTGTTTGTTGTTGCTGTAATGACATTTTGGTATTTTAAAGGAAAACAAATAAAAAAATTCATTTATACGTTTTCAGAGTGCTCTTTTATAGTTGGTTTAGGACTATCTGTTTTAGCTACAGTTCTTTATGTTAATGGCTATTTTACGGTAGCACTTACGGCATTAAATTCTTTCCTAACGTATCGTCTTTCTTATATGTCTCAATATTTCTTAGACCCAGGTATCTCTTTGTTTGGTCAAGTTCTTGTTATGGTGTCTAAAGCTCAAATGTTAAACACAGGTGAAAGATGGAGTGGACTAGACAATAGCTATATGTATATGTTGTTAGCATGGGGAATTGTTGGAATAGCGATTTTCACACTGTTTATGGTATTTCTGGGTAAGTACCTAAAAAGGACTGAAAATTATTATGGTGCATTATGTGTATTAGTTCTTAGCATTGTAGGAATTACAGAAAACTACCTTTCAATTGTGCCGTATAATTTCTCAATTATTTTAATAGCACAAATGATTAGTGAGAGAATTTCAAACAAAAGGATAGACTATTATGAATAAATTCTTGAAATTGGCATTATCAGTTCCAAAAACATTATGGTTTAACTTTATTGTTTTTGGAGTAAAGAAGGGAATCCAATGTCCTGTGTTTGTTGGGTATGATGTAAAAATAAAAGAAATACATAGAGGTAGTATTATTTTTACAGGTACAACAAAAACAGGTGCTGTTAAAGTTGGAATTAACCATGGTACTGAAGGAATATTGGAAGCTAGTTCCAAAAGTTTTGTAAAAGTATCAAATGAGTCAAAACTAATATTTGAGGGAACAGCTGATTTTAAGGAAGGAATTAGCTTAATTGCTTCTTATGGAGGCGAAATCGTTATTGGGAATAATTTTTCCAGTAATCGTGGCTGTTGCATTTCAAGTGATACTAGTGTTCAAATTAAAGAAGATGCTATGTTAGGCTGGAATGTTCATATTAGAACATCAGATGGACATCCTATTTTTGCATTGGATGACTTATCACACAGAATAAATGAAAATAGGCCGGTATTTATTGGAAAACATGTTTGGATTGCATCCAATGCTAACATTTTAAAAGGGGCTATTATACCAGACAATTCTGTTGTTGGATATGGTGCGTGCGTTACACGTGGATTTAATGAGAATAATTCAGTTATTGCTGGTTGCCCGGCAAAGATAGTAAGAACAGGGGTACATTGGGAAAGGGAATGAGAAATTATTTCGAGTTAGAGGAGTTTTTTCTCATGTCAATATAGGTGAGAATATATGAAGCAAGAACTCAAAGAAACAATTCAAGCGGATATTTTTCGTAATTTGGGATGTGAATTGAGTACAGGGCAAATCATAAAAAAATTTTTATTTGAAGAAAGTAGACCCTGGAAGTTTATTGTGATGTTTCGTTTGGCTCATGAATATGATGCCAAAAAGGGAATTATTGGCAAAATTATTAAAAAACTATACAATTATTTTGCCTTTAAATATGGATATGAAATCGCGCCACGTACTCAAATTGGAAAAGGGTTCCGCTTGCCTCACAGAGGGGGCATTATTGTAATCCATGCAAATGCTGTTATTGGCGAGCAGTGTGAGATTATGCAGGGTGTGACAATTGGTAATAATATTATGAAATCGCGTAATGCTGTGGCGGTAATAGGTAATGGTGTGACTTTATGCGCTGGTGCAAAAGTGATTGGTGATGTAAGAATCGGAGATAATGTCATGATTGGCGCAAATTCAGTTGTTACTAAAGATATTCCTGCGAATTCTATCGCAGCCGGAATGACTGCTAGAGTAATTAAAGCAAATGTAACCCCGCCGATAGTCTACGATTTGAAAAATATTTCTAAATAATACGAGGCGCATTTATGGAAGAAAAAAACTTTTTGAAACATTTTGCTGTAATTGGCGGTGGAACCTTTGCCAATATGCTTTTGGGATTGTTAACAACTCCTATTATTACTAGGATTGTAGATCCTGAAGAATATGGCCAGCTTTCAATTTTTACATTGTATTCAGGAATTATGCTAATGGTTTTATGCTTAGGCTTAGATCAGGCATTAGTAAGATATTACTATGAAAAGGATTCCGAGGGATATAAAAGAGCGCTGCTTTTAAAATGCATTAAGTTGCCAGTTGTTATTAGTTTGCTGGTAAGCATTGTGTTTATTTGTTTATCGGCATTTAATGTAATTCAGTTTGAATTTGACACCTTGGTAATATCTCTTCTATGTATTTATACAATTATTCAATTAATATATAGATTTAGTCTTTTATTGGTGAGACTTGCATATAAGAGTAAACTTTATTCCAAATTAAATATTCTCAATAAACTTACATATATTGTTGTAGCTCTTCCATTAGTGTATTTTATTGGGCATGATTATCTCTTAATGCTTATTATTGCCACTATGGCTTCTGGGTTTGTATGTATGATTTGGAGCATGTTTGCTCAGCGTAGCCTATGGGATTTAAAAAATGTTGATTCGTCTGAATGCTATATTTCCGGTAAAGAGTTATTGAGATATGGTTATCCATTTATTATTTCAATGGGAGTAACCACATTGTTTCAGGCTATAGATAGAATTTTCCTGAGTATATATAGCACTTATTCTGAGGTTGGAATTTACTCTTCAACCATGACACTTGTAAATATATTTGCAATTGTCCAAACAACATTCAATACGTTATGGACACCTATGTCTGTTCAGCATTATACAAAAGATAAAGATGACAGAAGCTTTTATCAAAAAGGAAACCAGATTATAACAATTGTTATGTTTTTCATTGGTTTAACATTGATTTTGGGAAAAGATATCTTTGCAATTTTGCTCGGTGAAAAATATCGTGCCGCTGCCTATATATTGCCATTTTTAATTTTCAACCCTATTATGCTCACTATATCCGAGACAACAGTTAGTGGGTTAGTTTTCTTAAAAAAGAGCAAATTGCAGGTTGTAGTTGCTGTAGGAGCCTGCATTACAAATATCATCGGAAATACATTGCTTGTTCCTAAATTTGGCAGTCAAGGTGCTGCTATTTCTACTGGACTTTCTTATATTGTATTTTTTACACTTAGAACAGTATTATCAAATAAGTTTTTCTATGTGAACTATAGATTAAAAGCTTTTTATCTAATGACTGCTGTGACTGCTATCTATGCTTTATATAATACTTTTATCGATTTCAATATAGGATCAGTAATTGGATATGTGATTTGTATCACCATGTTAGTGGCTCTATACTGGAATGAAGTAAAATGGGGAATCAATTATCTTTTAAATACAGGAAAGGCTCTACTGAAAAGAAAAGGTAATTGACTAAACAATGGGGGACAGGCACCATCCAGAAAGTTTCCAGTTTAATTAGTTTAAGTGGTTCTTGTTATTTATTTGTTGTTTATTGTTACTGACGTTCTATTTTTGCAAGAAATTGATGGAATCATATGTCCTAAATATTACGGAAATATTGATCGATATAAAGGGGAAGCCAGCAACTCCCATTGGCTTCCCTTCAATTAAATATAAACCTGATAGGTTCTACTTTGGTGAAGGAGGAAATATTCGCGAGTTGGCTGTATGAGATGGTTAATGGTATTAATTTTTCTGGAAATTGAAGTATGAGAATGAAGTGGCTCTTCAAATTGCAGTGAGTGTTGAAAAAGACGTCTCCCATTATGTATTACTGTGACCAAAGCTATATGGGAGGCGTCTCACAAAAATAAAGAGGTTATTATATCAGATTACAAGTTTATTGAAAATTCCTAAAGATATTTATTTGAGTATGCAGGGAGATTCCCTTTTCCGGTTGTGGAAAACCATGATGGTTGTTGGACTAAGAGGAAGAAAATGCAAAGAAACATCTGCGTAGATAAGAGTCTATACTATTCACCGGATAGCTTGTGATAAATTGTATAAAATTCATCATGAATTACCTAAATTTCTTAGTGTGTTATAACTTTTCTAACCTGAAAAAAGATTATTTAAATAATTACATATAACTTATTCTTATTATTAATATTTTGTTACAATCATCTTCATAATAACTTTTCTGGATATTATCTTAGTAGGAAAGAGTTAGAATATCAGATTATAGGAGATGTATCATTTGAATAAAGTGTTGGCATTAATTATTTGCAATGTATTACTAATTTTATTGATTTTTGGATTTTTATTGAATGATTTGTTGGAAAATGAGAATAAAAATGGATTATTACAAAATTCTCTGATCAATGTAATTGATTTAGGAGCAGATCCTAATGGAGATACTGATAGTACTAGGGCATTTCAAGATGCCATTAATTTAGCGGGTAAATCTAAAGGAATTGTTTTTATTCCTAAAGGGAAATATATTTTATCACAAATAAAAATACCATCTTATGTCGAGTTGCTTGGAACTGGAAATGATACTGTGTTAAGAATGAAAGAGAATAACAATAAAGCTTTAATTGTATTAAAATCAAAAGTTACTCAAATGGTACATTTACGAGATTTTATGATTGATGGGAATCGTAAGAATCAAACTTCTACAGAAGCAAGAGGAATTGAATTCATTAACACATCTGATTCAGTAAAAATGAGAGAATCAAGTAAGGTAGGAGAACATGATGCTCGTCATTTAATTGAAAATGTCTACATATCAGAAACTAAGGGAGATGGGTTATATATTGAGGGGCGAGGAGAAAGCCGAATTAAAAATGTTCAAACAATGAGAACTGATGGGGTAGGTATTTATTCTAATGCTTTTGACAACTGGTTTACAGATTGTTCAACAGGAGCCAGTGGACTTGATGGGATTTATATTGGTAATTTATCAGCTAATAGCCGATTTGTAAACTGTAAATCTTGGTTTTCCGGAAGAATAAATCCTGAAAGAGGAAATGGGTATTTTATTAATGCTAATCGGATTACAATTACAGGATCAGAGGCACAAGATAACAGTAAATATGGGTTTGTTTTCGCAGCAAATGATATTATTGGTTCAGGTTTAATGGCTGAGGCAAATGGATGGCATGCGAATAAAATACGACCTGATGGTACGGGATTTGTTTTATATGGGTCAAAAAATTGTAATATTCAAGGTGTAGCAGCGGATAGATTCAAAAATATAAAAAGTCATCAAACTTACGCTTTACAATTTTTAGAGGACCCAAAAGGTAATTTTGTGCAAATATCTTCTGAGGGGATGAGGTTAGGGGCATTACCAACACTGAATATTAAAAATAACAAAGTAATGATTATTGAAACTCGTTCTGATGGGTCGGTAAATAATTTTCAAAATTTTAACTAAGTTTTTGTTTGAACTATTGAAAATAAGTATCAGATTGTTTATATAACAACCACATTTTTTACTTATATTAAAATGGAAAAGAAGGTTCTTTTTTAAACAAAGTAGTCTGAATTGGCCATTCAATATGGTGAGGAGATTGGCGCAAATATTCTTATGGCTACAGATCTAGATGTAATCGATTAGGTTTAGCGGTGAAAAACAGTTCTGTTGTATATGCCGTTCTAACTGGTAACCAGATGGGTGCCTTAATGCTTGAGTATCTACTATCTCAAAAACAAGCTAAAAGCATTCCCTGTGAATGGTGTGGTAATTAAAACGATTGTCACCTCCGAAATTGGCCGTAAAACTATTGCTGAACATTATGGGATTCAAGCAATAGATACACTCACTGTTTTCAAATTCATCGGCGAAAAGATTAAAGAATTTGAACAAACGGGCCAGCATACCTTATTATTTGGCTATGAAGAAAGCTAGGGTTATTTAATTGGGGATTTTGTCTGTGATAAAGATGCAGTTAAGTCTGCCATTTTTGCAGCGGAAGTAGCTGCTTATTATAAATCAAAAGGCATGACCATATATGAAAGTCTATTGGCTATCTTTGAAAAGTATTGTTTTTACCAGGAGTCACATTAATCAATTACCTTAAAAGGGAAAAATGGATCTGAACAAATTGCTGGGTTAATGGAATCATTCAGAAATGAAATCTTAGGCGATGTAGCACGAATAAAAGAGAAGCAGTGGAAGACTAAGCCACTTCTGTAAGAAAAACAGGTGGTCAGGAAAATAAGATTAACCTGCATCAATGTATTGAAGTATTATTTATCGTAAGGTTCCTGGTTCTGTCTGCATCCGTCTGAGAACAGAGCCTATTTTCTATTTCAACTAAGAGGAGAGCAAGAGTCCGGATCCTTGTCTTTTATGGCAGGGTATCTTTTTTCTATGCTGTCAAAAAATAATATGGAGATGAACACAATTGAAAATAACAATTGCTGGAACAGGATATGTAGGGTTATCGAATGCTATTCTATTAGCACAACACAACGTAAGACCATGGGGACGGTTCTATCGGCTTTTATCCAGATTTTTTAAGCAGAGTATAAGCAAAAAATGAATGAAGTATTTTGAAAATTAGTGTATGATTGGTTTGATAGAAACAGTTTACTCCTTTCTTTTCGCTAAAGATCCCCTCGTGTGTTTATCCACCAATGGAAACATATCATCTATCTGTTTAATCCCATTTCAACCTTACTACCCTATCCAATCCTTTATTCAAATTTTTCACCACTTGACCCCATGATCCAACTACTCTTGAATACTTCACCATTGTGTACTAGTAACTATTCATAATCTCCATTTTGAGGAATAGAAAATATCCACTATATATTCGAGGAGGGAATTTAAACATGTCAGTAAAAGTTACAAGCATTGGACTAAAGGGCTTGGATGGGTATCGTGTCCAAGGGGAGGATCAGGTGAAAGAGGGAATTGAATCCATTGTGATTGTCGGGCTCCCTGATGCGTCGGTAAAGGAATCAAAGGAACGGGTTGCAGCTGCCCTGCATAGTATGGGGAATTCTTTAGTAGATATGAAAGTAACCATTAATCTATCGCCTGCCGAACAAAAGAAAAATGGTCCATTATTTGATCTAGCGATTGCTATTGGAGTATTAATAAGTGGGAAGTTTGTAAAGGAGAAAATTCCTAACGATACTGGTTTTATTGGAGCTATATCATTAGACGGAACAATACTTCCGGTGGAAGGAATGATTGCAGCTATCCTAGCAGCGAAAAAACTGAAGTTAAATAAGCTATTTCTCCCCTTTGACCCTACCATTCCTAAAATTGAATTGACTGATTTAGAGCTAGTTTACATAGAGACGATTCAAGATGTCATGGACCATTTAGCGGGCAGGCCAATGCTTCCTCTTCTTCAACCAATTGACCTGCTGGAAGATCACATGGTGGTAGAAAGGGATTTTAACCAAATTATAGGACATGAATTTGCAAAAAGAGCACTAGAAATTGCTGCAAGTGGTGAACACTATGTTTTGATGGATGGTCCACCCGGATGTGGTAAGAGTTTACTAGCTGAAACCTTCCCCTCGATCCTCCCTTCCTTATCCAAAGAAGCTCAGTTGGAGAAAATAAGTCTCTACCAACTAGCCGGTGCTCCCTATCATTCCCTTTCCTTACCTTCATATCGTCATCCACATCATTCTGCCTCATCTGTTTCGATTATCGGTGGTGGTACCAATCCGAAACCTGGTGAAGTGTCGTTAGCCCATCGGGGTGTTCTTTTCCTAGATGAATTAGGGGAATTTTCAAAGAAAACATTAGATATGCTAAGACAGCCATTAGAAAATGAGAAGGTAACGATCAGCCGTGTCCATTCTACTGTGACGTATCCCGCAAAGTTTATTTTTATCGCTGCCATGAACCCCTGTCCTTGCGGTTATTTTGGTTCCAGTCAGCAATATTGCACCTGTTCTGAAAATAAAATTAAATCGTATCAAAATCGCGTCTCAGGCCCTATCTTAGATAGAATTGATATTCTGCTATCTTTAAAGCCAGTTAATCTGAAGGATCACGATTTCAAAGGAATTGAATCATCAGATGAAGCACAAAAGCGGGTTATCGCTGCTAGAGAAACACAATATAAACGGTACGGTAAAGAGATTTGTAATGGAAGTGTCCCATTTGAAAAGCTGATTGGTGAATCTCCTTTAACAAGCAGACAGCAGCAATTCCTACAATGTATGTCAATCAAGCAAGGACTTAGTAACCGTGTGCAAATAAAGATCATCCGCTTAGCAAGAACGATTGCTGACTTAAATGGGGAAAAATCAATATCGGATGAGGCTCTTAGGGAGGCTATACAATTAAGGAAAATAGATAAGCCAAAAGAAATGGCGCCTCGTGAAACAAAGGCAGGGGAGAAGAGTGAATGGAACTATCAGTGAGCAGAGAAAAAGAAAATCTAATATTGGTGTTTGCTTGCTCTTTTAGAAGAATAAAGCAAAAGTATAGGCCGATGTTTTCCTGTAGTGATTAAGATGCCTCGAAGAGCTAGGGTGAAAAGCGGGAGCGGAATCTACCATATTATGCTGAGAGGTGCCAATAGACAGGAAATCTTCCACGATGATGCGGATTGCTTGAACTTTCTTGATTTATTACATAAATATAAGTTGAAAACTAAGGTGAAGATTTACGGTTGGTGTTTGATGAGTAATCATATACACCTGCTATTAAGAGAGGGCAATGAAGATATATCGACTACAATGAAGAGAATAGGTGTTAGTTTTGTCATGTACTATAACTGGAAGTACGGAACATCAGGACATCTTTTTCAGGACAGGTTCAAGAGTGAGAATGTAGAAAATGATCAGTATTTATTAACCGTGGTAAGATACATCCACCAAAATCCACTTAAGGCAAGAATCGTCAAAAGGGTATATGATTTGGAACTGGAGCAGTTGCCGTCAATATTACGGTACTCACGATGAGGTAAGGAAACTGCGGGACTCTGAATTCATTTTGGGAATGTTTTCTGAGGATAACATTCTGGCCAGAGAGAGATTTAAAGAATTTAATGAAAGGGTCAATCAGGACCAATGCCTAGATGACCAAATGAATGAAAAAAGATTAACAGATGAGGAAGCAAGGGAATTGATTAAAATGCTGCTTAACGGAATTGAAATCGCCCAAGTTAAGAGTTTACCAAGACTCAAAAGAAATGAAATTCTCAAAAAAACAAAAGGAATCCAAGGCCTGTCGCAACGCCAAATATCAAGAATCTTAGGGGTTTCACGAACACTTATATCTAAAGCGTGACCAGTAAACAATTCTTGTGGTCGGTACTAACCTCATTAAAAACAATGAGAACCGTCCCTGTAGATATCCTTTTGTCTCCTAACCCATGCATGAATATTTCTTTAAACTATTATTATCCCGGGAACTCTTCCATCCATTCATGTAAATCATTAATGGCTAAATTAATACTCTCTTCTTTATTTTCATGAAATCCAGATCCTAATAAATCACCGTGGTGAAGATAGGAGTTTCTAGCGAAGCTTTTGTACCCTTCAGGCACAGTAAATACCTCTACAATAATCGTGAAACTATTGTCTATGTACATTTTTCTAATTTCTAGTTCATCACCGTATAATTCTAATTTTATCCTCATACAATTAATCTCCTTTCTAGAAAGTAATATGATTCATAGCTTCAGATTTTTGAAAAATATGATTCCATATACTAATATACGCCTAAAAATAGGAAAAGTAAGAGCAGATTTAACTCTTACTTTCCTAAGGTTAGCTAAATTAGAGATATCCTTTCTTATTTGTCAGGCTCTTCTTCGAAGAAACGTGCGAAATCAATGATTTTGTCCATTTCACTAACCAGGTCTTTTGTCTCCATACCTAATCCCATTGCGAGCATAATGATGGTTGCAAAGGATGGACTTTTTTTGTTTCTTTCAAGGTCGCTAATATACGAGCGATCTAATTTGCAGTGATGAGCCAATTCTTCTTGAGACATACCTGTAGCAAGCCGCAACGGTTTTAGTGCTTCACCTATGTAAAGGGCCTTTTCTTTTTTCAAGGAAATTCTCCTTTTTAAGACCATTACATAACTTGACACAATATTGCTCTACGGGCTGTAGCCTACAAAACACACAGAATTGGAAATATAATTTAAATTTGTACGGTTTAACAGCTAATCTCACTAAAATAGACACATATAATGGGTACTAAAAGTATTTATTTTCCAATCAGGTTTTGAAATGCCTGGCTTTTATTTAAATATTAGTATTAGTCCATATTATCGGAATAATCCTTTACCCACTTGTTCTCGGTATGTTGTTCTACTTCCATTAACATTTCAGAAGCTTTCATTTCTAAACCGGTGGCAAGAGCAACGATGGTATCTAGGCTAGGGTTTTTAAGATTTCTTTCCAGTAGGCTGATATAGGATGGATGTCGACTGCAGCGGTCAGCCAACGCTTCTTGGGAAAGCTGCTGCGTATTTCTTAATTTCCTTAATACAATTCCAAAATGAACATATGAATAAGTATCCAAAGAGTTACTCCTTTTTTATCAATCGATCGAACCGATTGACTCTTTTATTTTTTGGCTATCTTCTAAGTTACTAAAATTGTATTTCCCTGTTTTCTCTTTGGTTATTTGATGTCTTTTTTTGGGTTCGAGGCAAAAAAGGATCTGACCTGGATGATTTCCTCTTTTCATAGATATCAGCATCAATTGATTGGCTTTATGAATCCTATTGTTAAAGAAAGTTAATTTTGAGTCGACAATAATGGAAAGACCGTTACTTAATTCGACCTCAGTCTTATTTCTCAGTGCTTTTGTTCTCACAATATGTTCGGGATTGAACCAAATACAATCCACGTTAAAAGGTGATTTGTTTGGAAACAGGCAAATACCCAGGTAAGGATTGACGATGATTGGACACCTCGCTCGCTCGCCAAGAATCAGTTTGGCGCTTGCCATTGCACCCCTTAAATCAAATCCTATGTATGTTAATGTGTCGTCTAAAAGTTGTAACGGTGTTCGATCGACTAGAAAAGATGATTTTCCTGCCATGACTCGTGCACACTGCTTGCCATAATGGTTATATTCTCCCATCATTAAGATCATTTTCTTTTCAACATAATAGTTTTTTTGCATAATAATAGTCTTCCTCCCCTTTAAATCTGATTGATTTGTGTAAAGGCTTACCTACTACTATAACTGTTATATACTGCCTGTTGGAAAGGAAGGCTGTGAGCTCTTTAAATGTATGGAAAGTCTCTAACTACTTTGGCAGCTTGCGGGTAGCTTTCTCACTTAGCAGGTAATATTGTTTAACCTATTTTCTTATTCGAGATTATTTTGAAAATATGTTAAGCATTGCCTCTCGTCTTTATTAAATAATAATCGGGACTTTATTACCACGGACTATAGTGCGTGGATTCCCCATAATTCGCCTATTTTCGTGACAATCCAGTGACAGAATAAAAGTGTCTGTCGCAGTCAGAAATGGGACTAGTCCATAGGGCTGTAAATATAAAGTGATACCACAAAACATTATCTTGTCACAAAAACCGCATAATTTGTCACTAAAGGGTTAATGATTCAGAATCAATCCCAGACCAAACACAATTTTCTCATCATTCACATCAAATTTCTTTTCGAGTGCTTCGTGATAAAGTATCAAAAACTTATTATTTAAGATTCCATAAAAATAGGCGAATGGGTTTTTGATGTTGCGGTTGAACTTCAGCTTCCGGATTAGCTGCTTAAAGGATTGGATGGCGACATCTAGGGTTAGTTCGGGTTCATTTTCCCAATGGTGTTGATAGGCGGTGATTTTCACCATTTTCCAATACTCTTCGATTGTCTTTGCTTCAGGAAAAAAGCACTTTACCAGCTGAACAAAAGGCTGTGGAACTCGGTCGCTCACGTAGGTATGATCTAATACTGACGGTTCTTCTTTACGTTCTTTAATCTTTTGATCTTTTTCAGTTTTTAAAAGATTATTAGTTTCTTTAGGGTGGTTCATGGTTTCCTCTTTGGGTAGTTCATTTGAAGGAAAGCGATTAAACGAATACAAGTTACTAGACTGGGAACCATCTTTTCTTTCTGTTTCATAATCTGTTAGGATTCCCAAGTCCTTTGCTTTTAGAATCATTCGTTTAAAGGTAGAGCGTGAGATTCCATGATCGCTGTATTCTTTATGAATTGCTTTTAATATGGTCCCTATTTTAGCATTGCAGACGCCAGGTATTTTGGCAGAAAAACGAACCAGCCTTTTCAATCCAATCAGTGCTCCTTTTGAAAAATCATGCTTGTGTACCGCTAACCACTTCTCGATATGGGTATTCAATTCCTGTAGCGAACTAAATTGTGAAAACTGCTTGAATCCTTCAATACTGCCAGATTTTAAACCAACCATTTCATAACACCCTTCCACCGCATTTTAATGCTTCCAATCGTCAAGTTAACGATTCCAGCACCTCAACGATATCGGGTTTAGCTGTGTAAATCGAACGGCTAAAATTCACTTTTGGAGCCGTTTTTGTAATGAAACGTGTCATTTTTGGGGGTCAAAAGTGATTTTTGAAGCCGTTTTTTGCATTTTCAGCTAATTTTCATATCATTTCGCATCTTTAACCCCGGAAGGGGTGTTCGTTCCTCATTTTGATAACCTTTTATATTTATTCTGTTAACTAGGTTTAATAGAGGACACTCAGTAAAAGGCCACGTATTTGAATGGGGAGAAATCCTAATTCAGCTGCCCACATGGGTTCCTTTTTCAAAAATGCATGGTTGGAGACAGCAATCGACAGTCTTTTCACGCGTTTGAAGTGATAAATCCAGTAATGACGGATGCTGAGGCAAGTTTTAACCAATCGTTTGTGTAAAAGGAGAAAAACAAGGTATTTGCCAAAGAATGCAGTATTTAGACGAAAAAGATCATTATTGCTAATCTGGAGGAATAATCAATTAAAATCTAGTCAATCACCGACAATTATTTTACCTGAATCAAGAGCGAAAGCTTTAAACAACGGGATTTATGCCATTTTTACACAATCGTTTGATTAACATGCCAACTTGGAAGAACCCGTCGATGATTGTAGAAAGCCATTTTTATTGGCTAGCTTTGTAGTATTTGAGAAGAAAGCAGAGCATTTCTTCGACAAGAAAATCTCTTGAATCGAGGCAAAAGTTCTTTTTTCAAAAGGGTTTGTGGCACTTTCAATCAAACGTTTAATTAGGAAGAATGTAATCGTAATTTGTCGAAGATGGCGGGTGCTGATTGGTGGAAAATGGTAGAGTGAAAATGTTAGCTGAAATGAAAACGATGATGATTGATGTATTTGCTAGTATTGGGGGAATTTAATTGAGTAAGAAGAGAACAAAGAAACAACAGAAAGATTTAGATAATGGTTTATACTTATTCTTTTTATTAGTTGCTGGAGTTTCCTACTATTTTACCCAAAAACTTTATTTAACATTAATGATTGTAGGAGTAGTCGTGATATTGATCATTGGTGTAGTTGTATATAAAGTTAAAAGGGAAAAAGAGCGGTTAAGGAATTCTGGAATTGAGGATATTGATGCAATGGATGGCATTCAGTTCGAGCATTATCTAAAGGAACTTTATTTATCGAGAGGATATGCTGCAGAGGTAACAAGTGCCAGTGGTGATTATGGTGCAGATCTATGCTTAAGAAGAATGGAAAAAAGATTGTTGTTCAAGCAAAGCGGTATGCAAAGGATGTAGGCATAAAAGCAGTTCAAGAGGTAATGGGAGCAAAATCGTATTATCAAAAGACCGTGGGGACGGTTCAGGTGGTCGGAGCAATAACCACATCAAAAACCATGAGAAGCGTCGAACCGTCCCTGTGGAGATGCCCAATATGAGAATGCTGTTGAAAATGATAGGATAAAGAGATATGCGAAAAAAGCTGATTGAGTTAATAACCAATCAGCTTTTTCATAGATTACTTAAATTCTAATTGCGCCTTCAATTCGGTCTGGACCCTTTGCTTTTCAGCTAGTGAAACTAATCCATAATAAATTTTATTGATTTTTGTTCCTTGTTCTTTTATCTCCATTTGCTGAATGCTTTTTCCAGCCTCTTTATAATTCTTTTGAATATCTACCATTTGGTCAAAGGTAAGATTGGTTTTTACATTTTTCCCTAATGCAGTAAAGATATCAGAGAAGTTAGTTAAGGTTGAAACACTTGCTCCTTCATTTATGACAGCTTGGATTATTTGTCGTTGTCTTGTTTGACGACCAAAATCGCCTCTAGGATCTTCATATCTCATTCTAGAGTAGCTTAGAGCCTTTTCTCCGTTTAGCTTCAAATTACCTGTTGTAAAATGAACTCCTTCATAAGTGAAGTCGAGATCATTATTGACCGAAATTCCACCCACTGCATCAACAATGTCCTTAAACCCTTCCATATTAATCTGAATATAATAATCAATTGGGATATCAAGGAAGTTTTCGACAGTATCCATAGCCATTGGAACGCCGCCAAAAGCATAGGCATGGTTAATTTTATCCTCTTTCCCTTTTCCGATTATTTCAGTGCGGGTATCACGTGGAATGCTGAGCATTTTTACAGAATTATTTTTAGGGTTAACAGTCAACACAATTAATGAGTCAGAGCGGCCACTGTCACCTTTCCGCTTGTCAACTCCTAGCAGCAGTACAGAAAACGGATCTTTTTGGTTGAATGTTACTGGGCTTTGGCGTTTTTCAGATTGTTTTCTCTCGATTGGCTGGTGCATGGTATCAACAGCACTTTTGAAAGATTTATAGACAGAAAAGCCATATGCTCCACTAGCAACCAGTAGGATTAAAAGGATAATTCCAACAATTTTTGGCCATTTTCTTTTCTTAATATTTGATTTCATTCGACAAATCCTCCCAATAATATGCAAATTTCTTACATCTAAACAATAGAATAGCAAAAAAATAGGTAAATAGATAGATAAAGAATGTGGAATTTATTAGAATAGTCATTCGAATCCCTATAAGGAAATATTTAGAATTTATATATTTGTAGAACAGTACGGTAACCAGGTGTGGAGTGAGTATCTAAAGTATTAAATAATCTGACTCGTGAAGATAGTGAAATGTTACTGTAATATTTTACTTTGCATTTTACTTTTTTAGGTATTTTCTCCTGTTATTTAAAAGTCTATAATAATATAGGAATTAATGAATTAGCATAAATAGGAAGGTGATATTTTGGTAGAGAAATAATAGTAGTAGCCTTTTATAAATGAAATTATACCGGGGGATAAGGATGAAAAGAAAAAGTATTTTGATATTTATTGTAATGTTTTATCTATTATCTATTAGTTTAGGAAGTATTCCCGCTAAAGCAAGTACTATTAATGGGATTTTGTCCATCTCAGTTGAGGAAAAAAATATCTTAATACCTGATTATCAAACTATAAAAGTCAATCTTGAAGATAGCACAGGAGTCAGTTACATCCAGGTTGGCTATAAGCTGCCATCTGAAGGTTATACTGGCGTTCAGCTTTATAGAAATTCCACAGGTTCCTTTGAAGGGGATATGCCAACCTTTTACAATGACGCTGGAAATTGGAATGTATCTGATATTATTGTATTTTATAACAGCGGCGGGTTTAGATTTTATGAAGATATAGCCGAAGGCGGAAGCTATGAACTGGATGATGGAAATTATACTGTTTATTCATCAGATACAACTGGACCAATTCTTGACAACATATCTATTGATAACTCTAATATATTAGTTGGGGGTTCTGCAACGGTTACTTTTGATGTACATGATGAACTTAGTGATATTCAAAGTGTTAGGGCTACATATAGGTCTCCTGATAATTACTATATTAATATGGAAACAATGAGTGTTGGAGATAATCAATTCCAATTAATCCTTCCGTATTATTTAACAGGTGGAATGTATGGGATCGGCAAATACGATTGTGTGTCAATTACCCTTAGAGATTCTAAAGGTAATGAGACCACTCTAGAGGATTATAGCTATTACAGTACAAGAGACTTAAGTGGCGGAGACTTTATTGTAAAACCCGAGGCTGATGCACCAGTAGTAAAAAATATCTCAGTAGACAAAAAAGAAATCCCAAGTGGTGACTCCGTTAAGCTAACAGCAGAGGTAGAAGACGCTTCAGGAGTCTCTGATGTAAAAGTTGTCTTCCATCAACCTAGTGGAATGACATATACAGCCATATTAAGCCACTCCTATGGCGACGTTTACGAGGGAGAAGTTCCGAGCTACGCTACATCCAATGTCATTGGAAATTGGACTACTCATTTTGTTTGGGTAAATGATATTTATGGAAACTCATCGTACATTTGGAGTAATTTGGTCTACTCGTGGGGACAAGACCTTTCAAACGGAAATTTTTTAGTAAAAGAACGGGATATCACGCCTCCAGATTCGCCTACGGCATATGGGATAACAGAGGATGACTCATGGATTTACGGTTATACTGAACCAGGTTCATTGGTTCAAGCAAGATTAAATGGCTCTGTTATTGGAAGCGGATATGCAGATAGTTATTATGGTTTTTATCAAATCTATATCGGAAAACAAAATGCAAAATCAACCATTTATATTATAGCTACGGATTCAAGTGGAAATACTAGTCAGGCAACTTCTCTTTATGTTCGTGATGTAACACCTCCCGCTAAACCAGATGTAAGTCAGTTTGATAACAGCTCTAACTATGTTAGTGGATGGGCTGAATCAGGTTCAACAGTAAACGTCCTTGCTGGTGGAAATATAATTGGATCAGGCATTACTTATTCAGGTGGTTACTTTTTTGTATACGTCCCTTATCAAAAGGCTGGAACAGAGTTAACCATTACCGCATCGGACGATTCTGGTAATGTATCAGAACCTGCAAAAATTGTTGTATTAGATAGAACATCACCACAAACCCCTGTTCTCGCTGAAGAGGTAACAGACCAATCAAGCATTGTTAAGGGTCAAGCGGAAGCAGGTTCACAAGTTGAAGTTAGATCTAGTGGAACGGTCATTGGATCTAGCACAGCAGACCAAAACGGCAACTTTACTATTAATATTCCTGGTCAATTAGCTGGGACAGAGTTGTACATTTTATCAACGGATAGTTCTGGGAATACCAGTTCGATAATGACTTCTGTTAAAGATGCAACACCTCCTATTAAACCGACTGTTAATGAAGTAACTGATAAAGATACTTCTGTTTCTGGACTAGCTGAATCTGGGGCCAATGTTGAAGTAAAAGTTAACGGTGAAGTTCTTGGCTCAACAGCTGTTGATTCAGTCGGCAATTTCACAATAATAATTCCTGGTCAAACTGCTGGAACAGAGTTAACCTTTACCGCCACTGACAAGGCGGGTAATGTGGGTGAATCAACTACAATTGTCGTAAAAGATGTAACTTCTCCTGCTAAACCAGTAGTATATGAAGTCACGGAAAAAGATGCTTCTGTTACGGGAAAAGCGGAAGCAGGGTCTAAAGTAGAAATCAAAGTAAATAGTTCTGTAGTTGGTTCAGGTACAGCCGGAACCGAAGGCAAGTTCTCGATTACGATCCCTGTTCAAAAAGCGGGCACACAAATAGTCATTACCGCTACAGACAAGGCAGGGAATGTGAGCGAAACAACTACTGTTGTCGTTAAAGATGTTACCTCTCCTACTAAACCTGTTGTAAATGAAGTAACGGAAAAAGATGTATCTGTTACGGGAAAAGCGGAAGCAGGATCTAAAGTAGAAATCAAAGTAAATAGTTCTGTAGTTGGTTCAGGTACAGCCGGAACTGATGGCAAGTTCTCGATTACGATCCCGGTACAAAAAGCGGGCACACAAATAGTCATTACCGCTGCAGATAATGCAGGTAATGTGAGCGAAACAACTACTGTTGTCGTAAAAGATGTAACTTCTCCTGCTAAACCTATTGTAAATGAAGTAACGGATAAAGATACTTCTATTTCTGGTCAGGTAGAGTCGGGATCTAAGGTTGAATTTAAAGTGAATGGTTCTGTAATTGGCTTGGGGACGGCTGGAACCGAAGGAAGGTTCTCAATTACGATTCCGTTGCAAAAAGCGGGCACACAAATAGCCATTACCGCTGCAGATAAGGCAGGGAATGTGAGCGAAACTACTACTGTTGTCGTTAAAGATGTTACATTTCCTGCTAAACCAGGAGTAAATGAAGTAACGGATAAAGATACTTCTGTTTCTGGTCAGGCTGAGTCAGGGTCTAAGGTTGAGATTAAAGTGAATGGTACTATGGTTGGCTCAGGTACGGCTGGAACTAATGGTAAGTTCTCGATTTCTATCCGGGTGCAAAAAGCAGGGTCAATATTGCTGGTCACGGCTAAAGATGCAGCAGGAAATATCAGTACTGCGAAAACCGTAATCGTTGTTGATAAGACAGCACCATTAGCCCCATTAGTTAATTCAGTAACAGATAAGGCGAAAGAAGTTAACGGAAAAGCAGAAGCCTCTGCAACTGTAATAGTAATGATTGGAACAAAGAAGTATCAGGCTAAGGCCGATATAAAAGGAAATTATAAAATTTCCATTCCTCAGCAAAAAGCGGGAACAAAATTAACCATAACAGCTGCAGATGCAGCAGGTAATATCAGTGCTGCGAAAACCGTAATCGTTATTGATAAGACAGCACCATTAGCCCCAATTGTTAATACAGTAACAGATAAGGCGAAAGAAGTTAACGGAAAAGCAGAAGCCGCTGCAACAGTAACAGTAATGATTGGAACAAAGAAGTATTACGCTAAGGCGGATGTAAAAGGAAACTATAAAATTTCCATTCCGCAGCAAAAAGCGGGGACAAAAGTGACCATAACGGTTACCGATGCCGCTGGAAATGTGAGTACAGCAAAGAGTGTAATCGTGCTCGATAAAACTCCCCCATCTGCGCCAAAGGTAAACACTGTAAAAAGCACCACAACAACCGTAACTGGTAAGGCTGAGGCCAATGCAACGATTAAGATTAAAGTAGGAAGCAAGGAAATTGGGAAAGCCGCTGCCGATAAAAATGGTAACTATAAAGTTAAAATCAAAGCACAAAGGAAAAACACCCTTTTAAGCATTACCGCAACTGATATAGCTAAGAATGTAAGTAGAGCGACGAACTTAAAAGTAAAATAGCTATTTCAAAGTTAAAAAGCACACGTAAAATCCTATTGCGATTTAGGATATTTACGTGTGCTTTATTTATGACACTACTATTTTATTAGTCTTATGTATAACTACCGTTACTAATTTTACCCCCTTTATAGTATTTTTTTGGAAAATAGAGGAAATATGCTAGCAATAGATATATTATTAATCTAAGAAACTATTAGAAAGGGTTTTTATATGAAAAAATTATTTATCTTTTTGATTGCAACCATTGTCTTTCTTGGGATTGTTCCTAGTTATAAAGAGGCGGCAGCGATTGCTAAAGAGCCACAGATTCAGGTAAAGTTAGTCAAATATTTAGGTAATCATTCAAGTATTTCATTGAAAATAGTGGGAAGCTACTATTTAAACGGAAATTCTTCAAATCGATTAATTCCTAATAAAAGCTATACGGTAAAGGTAGAGAATGGCACTCTTAGCTTATATGATGGAAATACGAAATTAGCCTCCGAGGCGGAAATATCGATTACGCCGGTCGATCACATTGACCATGCGATCATTAACGACCGTGAATACGCAGGCAGTTTTCGTTTTACGGTAGAAAATAATCAATATGTTAGACCTATTAACACCATTAATCTCGAAAATTATGTTAAAAGTGTGGTTCCGGTTGAAATGTATGGAAGTTGGCCGATGGAAGCTCTGAAGGCTCAAGCTGTTGCGGCACGAACCTATGCCTATTATCGTTTGAATAAAACGATCAATGATACCACCTCCTATCAGGTATATGGAGGTGTTACAAGCGAATATCCTAAATCATCGGATGCCGTTGACGCGACCGCTGGTGAAATATTAACCTACAATGGCAATGCAATAGATGCTGTCTTCTCAGCATCAAACGGTGGAAAAACGGAAAACAAGTTTAATAACTGGACCAGCAACACCTTTCCATATTTTAAGGTTCAAACCGATGAGTATGATACGACCATCACCTGGAATGTTGCATTACATAAACAGCAAATCGATTACACTTCATTGGACCTAAAGAATCCAGATAGCTGGTGGAATTCAACAAATGAAATAGATGCTGATTTCACTAGCAATATAAAAAAATGGATGATGAATCATCTCCCAGGACTCAGTAATAAACAAATCAAAATTGTTTCAATACCTAAGGTTACTTTTTCTGCTCCTACCGAAAGTGGTCGATTTTCAGTAGGGGAACTATCGGTCGAATTTTTTGTAAAGGACGAATTCAATCCCAATGGGGAGCTTGAACTTCAAACCACTAGTACCGGTATCATGCTTGCAGACAATATTCGTGCGGTCATCAGTTCAAAAAACCTGAAAAGTAATTTGTTTACTCTCAACGAAACCACGGATGCTTATTTGTTTTCAGGATTAGGGAATGGCCATGGCGTTGGCTTAAGCCAATATGGTGCGTATTATCGGGCCTCAGCAGGAATTTTATACAAGGACATACTATCCTTTTACTATCCAGGGACTGTTTTATTTAAGCAATACAAATCCGCACCTGAACGTGCCATTGTATACGAAGTAACAGATAAAGATACTTCTGTAACAGGCGAAGCGGAAGCAGGGTCAATAGTAGAAGTAAAAGTAAATGGATCCACCATTGGATCAGCGAAAGCCGGTACAGATGGAAAATTTACAGTGGTCATTCCGGTTCAAGTAGCAGGAACGGAATTGGTCATCACAGCAACTGACATTGCAGGAAATGTAAGTGATAAGACTGTCGTAGTCGTGAAAGATGCAATAGCCCCTACGAAACCAGTAGTAAAGCAAGTAAGTGATAAAGATACAACTGTAACAGGTCTAGCGGAAGCTGGGACCAAAGTAGAAGTGAAGGTAAAGGGTTCAGTAATCGGTACAGGCAGAGCTGGAGAAGATGGTCAATATAAAGTGACAATTCCAGCACAAAAGGCAGGTACTGAATTAGTTATTATTGCAACAGACAATGCTGGAAATATAAGTAATGCATCCACCATTAAAGTCATAGACAAAACCGCTCCAGCAGTTCTTACTGTAAATACCGTTTCAGACAAATCAACTGGAGTAACAGGAACAACTGAAGCTGGAGCAACTGTTATAATAATAATTGGGACAAAAAGTTATACAGCTAAAGCTGATTCCAAAGGGAACTACAAAGTTATCATTCCAGTGCAAAAAGCAGGTACAAAGTTAATCATAACTGCCAAGGATGCAGCGGGTAATGTGAGTGTCGCAAAAAGTATCACAGTTCTTGATAAAACAGCACCAGTTATTCCAACTGTTTCCACTGTTTCAGACCTAACGAAAGTGGTAACTGGTAAAACAGAAATTGGGGCCGCTGTCACTATTACAATCAGAACGAAAAAGTACACGGCAAAAGCAGATGCAAAAGGTAACTATAAGGTAACGATTCCAGTTCAGAAAGCAGGAACAAAATTAATTGTGACTGCGAAAGATGCAGCTGGAAATATCAGTATAGCTAAGAGTGTATTTGTGATTGACAAAACCGCTCCATTGGCACCGAAAATCAAAACTACAGTTAAAAGCACAACAAAAGAAGTTACTGGAACTGCCGAAGCCTACTCTACTATAACGATCAAAGTCGGAAGTAAAGTCATCGGCACAGCCAAAGCAGACTCCAAAGGGAATTTTAAAGTGAAAATTAAAGCTCAAAAGAAGAAAGCAATTATTAGTGTGACAGCGACAGACAAGGCAAGAAATATTAGTAAGGCTACCACGGTTAAAGTTAAATAATTTTTTTAAAAATATTAATCCCCTACACGCAATGTGGAGGGGATTTCTTGTGCGCCTGGCAGTGCATGTCAGTGTGGTTGTATGCGGAGAGTTTATGAATTTTTGCATTGGAAGTTGAAGAGGAGAGGCTCTCGGTTCCTCTCCATTTTTATTTAAGCAAACCTTAGATACTTACTGCATATTTATGGAGAATTACTACATAAAACCGAATACTTACTACATAATTTATGAAACTTACGACATTTGATGGATAAAAATTGGGAATTATCGCGAACCTCAAATACTTACTACATATTTTTTTGAACTTACTACATTAAACTAGACAATTACTACATAAAACCAGACACTTACTACATAATTTATGAAAATTGCGACATTTTCTGGAAAACAAATGGTGATTTATTGAATCTTATCTCAGGAAGAGGAAGGTAATTCCAAATTGAACCCCTGACCAAATACAATTTCCTCATCATTCAAATCAAACTTCTCTTCGAGTGCTTCACGATAAAGTATTAAAAACTTATGGTCTAAGATTCCATAAAAATAGCCGAATGGATTTTTGATGTGGCTGTTGAACTTCAGCTTCCTGATGAGCTGCTTAAAGGATTGGATGGCGACATCTAGGATTAGTTCGGGATCATTTTCCCAATGGTGCTGATAGGCAGTGATTTTCACTATTTTCCAATACTCCTCGATGATCTTTGCTTCAGGAAAGAAGCATTTTCCCAACTGAACAAAAGGCTGTGGAACTCGGTCGCTTACATAGGTATGATCTAATTCGGACGGTTCTTCTTTACGTTCTTTTATCTTTTGATCTTTTTCAGTTTTTAAAAGATTATTAGTTTCTTTAGGGTGGTTCAAGATTTCCTCTTTAGGTAGTTCATTTGAAGGAAAGCGATTAAACGAATACAAGTTACTAGACTGCGAACCATTTTTTCTTTCTGTTTCATAAACCGTTAGGATTCCCAAATCCTTTGCTTTGTGAATCATTCGTTTAAAGGTAGAGCGTGAGATTCCATGATCACTGTATTCTTGATGAATCGCTTTTAAAATGGTCCCTATCTTCGCATTGCATACGCCAGGTATTTTGGCAGAAAAACGAACCAGCCGCTTCAATCCAACCAGTGCTCCTTTTGAAAAATCATGCTTATGTGCCGCTAACCACATCTCGATATGGGTATTCAATTCCTGTAGCGAACTAAATTGTGAAAACTGCTCAAATCCTTCGATATTGCCAGATTTTAAACCTACCATTTCAAACACCCTTCCACCGCATTGTGTTGTGCTTCCAATCGTCAAGTTAACGATTCCAGCACCTCAACGATATCGGGTTTGGCTGCGTAAATCGAACGACCAAAATTCACTTTTGGAGCCGATTTTGTAACGAAACGCATCAAAAAGGGGGTCAAAAGTGATTTTTGAAGCCAATTTTTGCAATTTCAGCTAGTTTTCATATCATTTTGCATCTTTAACCCCTGAAGGGGTGTTAGTACCTGATTTTGATAACAAATCTATATTTATTCTGTAACTAGGTTACTAGAGGGCACTCAGTAAAAGGTCACATATTTGACTGGGGAGAAATCCTAATTCAGCTGCCCATTTGGGTTCCCTTTTTCAAAAAGCAGGGTTGGAGACAGCGACCGACAGTCTTTTCACACATTTGAAGCAATAAGTCCAGTCATGGTGGGTGCTGAGGCGAGTTTTAACCAATCGTTTGTGTAAAGGGAGAAAAACAAGGTATTTGCCAAAGAATGCAGTATTTAGACGAAAAAGATTATTATTGCTAATCTGGAGGAATAAACTATTAAAATCTGGTCGATCACCGACAATTATTTTACCTGAATCAAGAGCGAAAGCTTTAAACAACGGGATTTATCCTATTTTTACACAATCGTTTGATTAACATGCCAACTTGTAAGAACCCGTCGATGATTGTAGAAAGCCATTTTTATTGGCTAGATTTGTAGTATTTGAGAAGTAAGCAGAGCTTTTCCTCGACAAGAAATTCTCTTGTATCGAGGCTAAAGTTCTTTTTTCTAAAGGGTTTGTGGCACTTTCAATCAAACGTTTAATTAGGAAGAATTCTATCGTCATTTGTCGAATATGTAGAGTGCTTATTGGTAGAAAATGGTTGAATGGATGTGTTAGCTGAAATGAAAACGATCATGATTGATGTATTTGCTAGAATTGGGGGGATTTAATTGAGTAAGAAGAGAACAAAGAAACAACAGAGAGATTTAGAAAATGGTATATACTTATTCCTTTTCTTGCTTATTGGCGCTCATATGAGCGTAAATATTCATGGTTGTGTTAATGTCTGTATGTCCTAAACGCTGCTTAATCTTCTTTACTCCCACGCCCGCTTCAATCAATAGATGTATGTGTATGGCTGAATGACTAGGGGTAATATTTTTATCATAGAAGATTACTACTCGCGACTAGTTGATGAAATTCACGAAAATGGAAGTCGATGTAAAATTTAGGGTGACAGTCTTTCATTTGCTATTGTGCTAAAGTATTATTGTGTTAAAATTCTGAAAAATTAGTTGACAGATAAGGTTACGTTACATAGAATAATTATCATAGCAATAGGATTATAGAATATGAATAAAGGAATGATTACCCATGAGGCTGCGAAAAAAAATAGTTCAATATTCAAGAATGGTTATAAAAGAGGCTGGACTCCAATTCTAATAGGAATCGGAATCCAGCCTCTTTCTTTATTATACTAAAGTGCTAGAGGAGGAACGTTAATGATAACATTAACAGGTCAAAGTTTAACATTAAAACAAATGAAGGAAATTTTATTCGGAAATCAGAAGGTAAGCGCTTCAGAAAGGAGTATGGAGGCTGCTAGAAAGAGTCGGGAAGCAGTAGAAAGAATAGTTTCAGAATCAAAAGTAGTCTATGGGATTACAACAGGGTTTGGAAAATTTAGTGACGTCCTTATTAATAAAGATCATGTTCAAGATCTTCAGCTTAATTTAATTCGTTCACATGCTTGCGGCGTAGGTGAGCCGTTCCCAGAGGTTGTTGCAAAAGCAATGGTTCTTCTTCGCGCTAACGCACTTTTAAAGGGCTATTCTGGAATTAGGCCGCTTGTTATTGAAAGGTTATTAGATTTAGTAAACAAGGATATTATCCCTGTGATTCCGCAGCAAGGTTCCCTTGGAGCAAGCGGAGATTTGGCACCGCTTTCACACCTGGCGTTAGTGCTAATCGGGGAAGGAGAAGTATTTTATAAAGGAAATCGAATGGATTCACTTGAAGCCTTACAGCAAGAAGGAATTTTCCCAGTAACACTTGAGGCAAAAGAAGGCCTTGCTCTTATCAATGGAACCCAAGCAATGACAGCAATGGGAGTTGTCGGTTATCTAGAAGCAGAACAACTCGCATACCAAAGTGAGTTAATTTCCTCTATGACCATTGAAGGATTACATGGGATTATTGATGCCTTTGCTGAAGAGGTTCATATCGCACGGGGTTATCAACAGCAAATTGATACCGCAGCACGAATCCGAGGTTACCTAAGCGATAGTTTATTGACGACGACACAGGGGGAATTGAGAGTACAGGATGCTTATTCCCTTCGCTGTATCCCGCAAGTTCATGGTGCCACGTGGCAAGCACTTGATTATGTAAAAGAAAAATTAGAAATTGAGATGAATGCAGCAACGGATAATCCATTAATTTTTGATGATGGTGAAAAAGTAATTTCCGGTGGTAACTTCCATGGACAGCCAATTGCTTTTGCAATGGATTTTATGAAAATTGCTGTTGCGGAAATGGCAAATATATCAGAAAGACGAATTGAACGATTAATCAACCCACAGTTAAATGATTTACCGCCTTTTTTAAGCCCCGAACCGGGACTACAATCTGGTGCCATGATCATGCAATATGTTGCCGCATCTCTTGCATCAGAGAACAAAACGCTAGCACATCCAGCAAGTGTAGATTCGATTCCTTCTTCGGCGAATCAAGAGGATCATGTAAGCATGGGAACGATCGGTTCAAGGCATGCTTATCACATTATTCAGAATACTAGAAGAGTCCTCGCAATTGAGTTCATTTGTGCGATGCAGGCGGTTGAATACCGTGGAGTTGAAAAAATGGCAAGCCAAACAAAACGGCTTTATGAGAAAGGAAGAGAAATTGTTCCTTCGATTAAAAAAGACCGTATATTCTCAAAAGATATTGAAAAATCTGCTGAAGGTCTGAAAACAATGAATCTGTCAAAATTACTTCAGCAAGTGGACAAAGTAAACAAATAAGAATGATAAGAGGTGTTATATGCAAAATACTGCACTTAAATCCCAAGAAACAGTACCCGAACACAAGTATGGAGGACATTTAGAAAGAAAGCTTAAAACACGGCATCTTTCCATGATTGCTATCGGAGGAACAATTGGAACAGGGTTATTTTTAGCCAGTGGAACCACGATTCATGATGCTGGTCCTGGTGGAGCTTTAGCTGCCTATATAATTGCAGGAATAATGGTATATTTTATCATGGGCAGCTTAGGAGAAATGGCATCTTTTATTCCGATTTCAGGTTCTTTTAGTACGTATACCTCAAGGTTTGTCGACCCTGCACTGGGTTTTGCTGTTGGTTGGAACTATTGGTACAATAATGCGATTATTTTTGCTTTGGAATTATCAGCATCGGCATTGATCATGAAATATTGGTTTCCCGATGCCCCAGGTATTATTTGGAGCGCAGGTTTCCTTATACTTATTTTTGGCCTAAACTTTTTATCCGTTAAGGGTTACGGTGAATCAGAATTTTGGTTTTCAATGATTAAAGTTGCAACCATTTTAATCTTTATTGTTGTTGGATTATTAATGATCTTTGGAATATTGAAGGGTCATACTGGCGGTTTTGAAAATTTCACAAAAGGAGAAGCACCATTTAAAGGCGGCTTGTTATCCATATTTAGTGTATTTATGGTAGTAGGATTTGCCTTTCAAGGCACGGAGCTTGTCGGAATTACAGCCGGTGAAAGTGAAAATCCTGAGAATAATTTACCTAAGGCAGTGAAACAGATCTTCTGGAGAATTTTATTGTTTTATGTTATAGCGATTTTTATTATTGGATGTTTAATCAGCTATACCGACCCCAAATTATTAAGCGCAGATTTAGGGAATATTGCAGTGAGTCCGTTTACTTTAGTATTTGAAAATGCAGGTCTTGCCTTTGCGGCTGCTGCCATGAATGCAGTAATCCTTACTTCAGTTCTGTCAGCAGGAAATTCCACTTTATACGCCGCTTCGCGCGTCCTTTGGGTATTAGCGGAAGAAGGAAAAGCTCCGTCATTCTTGAAAAAAGTAAATAAAGGCGGTGTTCCGATTTACGCATTATACATGTCAACCCTTGTTGGGATGCTGTGCTTCCTTACCTCCCTTTTTGGTGATGGAACTGTCTATTCTTGGCTATTAAATGCTGCTGGTTTAGCTGGTTATATATCTTGGTTAAGTATTTCGGTTACACATTATCGATTCCGAAAAGCTTATGTTGCACAAGGAAAAGATTTCAAAGACCTGCCCTATAAAGCAAAGTGGTTCCCATTAGGTCCAATTTTGGCGACAGTATTATGTTTAATCGCTATGCTTGGAACAAATTATGGGGCATTTATCGGCGCTAAGGTTGACTGGTATGGTATGTTGGTTTCTTATATTGGACTACCTCTATTCCTAATGAGTTATTTAGGCTATAAAATTGTTAACAAAACAAAAATGGTTCCATTAAAAGAGGCGGATTTCAGCAGAAATTAAGTATTTATTTTCATCTCATAGCATTCTTTTCATCTGTTATAAATTATCCAGGTGCCTGTCACGTCCCGGAATTTGTCGAAGATTGCTAGGTTTTTAGATTGTTGAAAATGAAAGATAAAGACAAGAAACCACCTTTCCTCTACTTAATAGTAGAGGAAAGGTGGTTTCTGGGTCTTTCTTAAGATCCGAGGCTAGAATAATTTATTTACTTTTGATCCTTCACTTTGACCAATCACTATTATTCTATTCTCCTCCTAAAAATTTTTTAAGAGCCTCTTTATTTTGATGAAAGTCCACTTCTAATACTTCACCAATCTCTTCATGACGTTTATTTTGAAAACTGCCATCTTCAGGGATTCGAATGGTTTCTATGTCTCCACTTTTCTTAGTCAAAATGTCTTTTCCAATCGTCAAAAGTGTGTAAGTATCAATATTTGTATCGATGTATGTTTTTAGAAGACCTAATAGCTCAGGAAGTTTCACCACAATATGTGGACTTACAGCTTTTTCTTTTAATTTTGAGATCACTTCTTGCTGTCTTTGTACCCGTCCGAAGTCACTTAAACGATCATGACGAAAACGGACATATCCTAACAGCTCTTTACCATGCAGTTGTTGCTTTCCTTTTTCTAACTTCATTCCTATGCCAGAAGACATCTCATATGGTACGTCTACTTCAATTCCATTTGGAACGAGGAGATCGACCGCTTTTTCGAATCCTTTAAAGTCGACTATCGCATAATAATGAATATCTAGCCCGAAATTTTCTTTAATGGTTTCCTTCAGTAGTTCTGGACCTCCATATGTATAAGCTGCATTTAATTTTTGTGGTTTATGTCCAGGTATAGAGACATACATATCACGCATTAGGGAAATAAGTTTCACCTTATGAGTGTGTTGATCATAATGTGCAATCATGATCGTATCAGTTCGAGCTTGTTTTTCTCCGCGGGAGTCACTTCCTAATAATAGAACATTTACTGCATCATTTTTATTTTTCTCCCCTTGAAAAGAATGTTTTGCTTCAACATTTTTAAGTGGTTGGTTCAGTTCTTTTATAGTTCCTTCTATGTACTGAAATACAGTAAAAAGACCAACCAAAAAGATACCTATGAGAAGGAGGGCGTTAAATAATCTACCCCATCTTACTCTTTTTCTTTTCTTTCTCGTCCGTACCAAACTTTGCACCACCTAGGCTGAATAATAATTAATTTACACGATATTCATATGTATCTATTAGATTATGGACGCTTCTTCCGTTTCTGAAAGGGTTAAACAGAAAAAGAAGGAGTTTCGATCTTTTTTAACAAACTCTTGAAGTAGTCATTATCCCATATTTACTTTACATCTTTTTGAATATTAGGTTACATTTTTTTGAAATTTGGATTAAATCGTGCATGTCACGCCCCGAACTTTGTCGAAGATTGATAGTCTTTTAGATGGATTTAAAGTGAAAGAATAGAGTTGCAGCTGAATATTGTTGGGGTGGTTGGTTGTCTCTTCTTTCCGTTATTAGGAAAGGAGGTGATAATCATGGAAACATTTCTTGAAATTCTACGAGAAATTCTGAAGGGAATTGCGCGGGAAGTATGTGCATATTTTTTCGGAAGAATGTTCTAGAATACGAGAAAACCACCCTACGCCGTCGCAAGCAAAAGGGTGGTTCTGATAATAATTAACCTAGACAACCATCACCCTGCGGTAGAGGCTGCAGAAGAGGAGTGCTAGCAACACTTCTCTCTTTTTTATTATATCTCCATTATACATAAAAATATTCCTGTTGAGAAGGTAATATCCCCTGCCACGCACTAGATATAATAATGAATTTGTAAAGTGGTGAGCAGAGGGAAGCTTTTTGTCTGTTTTTGTTATAATATTAAAGGAATTTTGATTTTATTGTAGAAATTAGTATTTATTAACCAGTATTCTGGACTCCGAATATCTGCATCCAGAGGCAAGTGGATTCAGCAATTTAAGAGACTGGGAAGGAACCATCATTCGATTTGAATTGGAAGAAGTTTCGGAGGGGAATTCCGTATTAAACTTTACTCATATTGGGCTATCAGAAGAACTAGAATGTTATTGGGTTTGTGAAAGAGGATGGAGCTCCTATTTAACCAGTTTGCAGCAGTTACTAGTAAACGGGCAAGGAAATCCTTATAAGGAAATTAGTCATGAGAACAGCTAACCGACCCTTATAAGTTAAAGGGAGTCAGGGATGGTGTTTATTTTAATTAAAATCTTATCAATGGGGGAGTCTCTATGGGTTATTGTGAAGTTATCAGGAAAATGATTGGGAATTCTCCATTAATAATTGTACGTCCGAGTGTAGCGATTGTGAATCGTGATCAAGAAATTTTATTGAGTAGATATTCAGGTACTGCCTGGGGGGTACCTGGTGGAATATTGCAGTTAAATGAGTCAGTTGAAGAGTGTATTTCACGAAATGTCCTTGAAGATATAGGAGTAAAAATAAATGCGTTAGCATTAGTCGGTGTCTATTCAGGCAAGGAATTAATCAATCGAGTCGAGGAAAGTGGTGACGAGTATCATACTGTTGCCATTGGTTATTTATGTACCGATTACGAAGGAGAAATAACTCCTGATAAGAATCAAGGAATAGAGGCCCAATTCTTTAGCTTTAATCAATTACCTCAAGAGATCGATCCTTTTATAAAAAACAAGTTAGTTGAATTAAAAGGGCAACTTGAAAAAATTAATAGTACTAATTAAGTCGAATGGTTAGTGAGTGAACCTATTAGAGAGATTTTGCTGGGATTTGATGAATAGAGAAAAGCGCAAAGCACCATAGGATCTATGTTTAAGGCAATGATGCCTCGCGCTGTTTCATATTATCAAATAGTGGCGTAAAACCTCTTTCTTGATAAAGCTGTAGAAAATAAAGATCAATCTAGTCATGATCACCTTTCAACAAAAGAAAAAAGTCATGAAAGTTCAAATCTTTCCTCTTCAGATCATATTTTGCCTGCTAGTGATAAGAGGGTGGTGAGTGAAGAAGACATTGCTAATCTTACAAAAGGGCAGCTGCGTTTAGCCAGAAATGAAATCTATGCACGTCATGGGTATGGCTTTAAATCACAGGATCTGCAAACATATTTTTCAAGTAAGTCTTGGTATCATCCAGACCCTTCCTTTGATGGCTCTTTAAATGAAGTAGAAAAAGAAAATGTAGACTTCATAAAGGTGAGAGGGGACAGTCTTTAGTGAGTTTCTTTTTTAGGAAGACCCAAGTGATTGATCTTCACTTGGGCCGGTGTAATCTATAAAACATCATAGTCTAACCTTCACCTCAGTACCGTCTTTAGCTTTGACATCTACCAGCACGATCCCTTTATGATTTTTCAGTTCCTTTAAGATTGGTTTTAGCGTTTCTTTGTCTATCAGTGGAATGGTAAAGTCCAGTTTTTTTCTTTCGAAGTGCTCTTTTGTCCATTTGTTTGCATGGTGATGAAGCAATTTCGAAGACAAAATGGATATACCCATGTTTAAAATGGTATATGGAATGGGGATGGTGAGCCGAACGTCTTTTGCTTTCACTTTTAAATGCAGCATAAGCAACTCACTATTCAATGATGACAGAAACGGTATCTCCGTTTGCCGATTTAACATCAACAATTTGGCCATCCAATTCGTTTTCCATTGCTTCAATAATCAGGTTTATGTCTAGATCCTTTACATATTTTTCTGATTGAGGAATACTCCCTGCGATGCTGTGTCCAGCCTTTAATACTACCTGGATAAGTTTTATGGGCAAATTGACCGTGACGTTATCATTTTCAGCTGATACCACACGAATTTTTAATGTTTTATCTAAATATTTAGTCGGTTTTTCTACTAGCTTACTTCCTGCTTCTTCTTTTTCTTTTAATACTTGGATAAGTTCTGATCCCTTATCTGCATCAATTTTTCCTTCTTGGACCATTGTTAATACTTTTGCAATTTCCTCTCTCATGGTAAATTCCTCCCTATTCGTCTTTTAAGAGCTTAATGGCTTCTTCAGGAGTGATTTCGCCATTTTCCAACATGGCGACAACCTTTTTCTCGTCTACTTCATTTTTCTTCTTCTGCCCATATCCAAGGGATGAAATGATGTCTGTTAGCTTGCCTCGAACGACGGTAGTTCAATATGGCTAGTTAGCTTCAGAAGTTATTAAAATATTATTGATCTTCAACAAACGGGCGCGTTTCTGAAATAAGCAGGAACTCTTTTTACTAATGGGAGTTAGTTTAAGAAGAAATGTTGCAGCTGTTCAATTTAAGAATAGTTTTTTTCAATAAATCTTTACTTTATAAAGTAGATTAACCCCCGCAAACATTGCGGGGGCTATATAGTGTTTTTTCTTCTTCAACTACCGGGTCGTTGAAGAAGAATTAAGTGATTTTAGGATTGAGACCATATTTTAGTTATTCCATTAAAGGGCACTATAGTTGACTAAAGGGATTTAAAACAACTTTTTGTCACATGTTTTTGGTTCAATCAAGAGGAATTTCTTAAAAGTAAACAACTCTTTTTTTTGAATGAGCCGTATTTTTCAACGGAAATATACTGCTGCTAACCGTTAAAAGAAACATCTTTATTTGTATATAAGAATTAACCGTTCTTTCGCTGCTCTATGGGCTAGACAAAGAAAATCCAGCAAAGAGAACAGCTGTTAAAAATATTATTTGTAGAATTGTTCGTGGTAGCAGAGAGGACGTGGGTTTTCCGCCAATTTTGACCTTTAGTTTTGCAGCACGAATATTTGCTGGAAACATAACAACCAGTAGAATGGCCAAACAGATCGAGGCCATTCTTGAAGTAATCGGTACCAGCAGACCTAAAGCACCAACAATCTCCAAAATACCCGTAATAGTCACGATGAAACTCGGATTCGGTAATGAAGGAGGCACCATTTTAATAAGATCCGGGCGTCTCTTTCCCCAATGAGCCATTCCTGTAAATAAAAACATGACTGCAACAGCAATGCGTAAAGATGTCTGCCATTCACCCAAAGGTAGTTCTAAAAAACCAATCAAACGAAAAAACAAAAATGATGCAATCAGTACAATAAATGGAGCCATTCGTATCCCTCCTCTACATTAAAAACCTTTTATAATCATAAAATACAAAATAATGACAGGTAATAAAGTAGCTGTAATCCCAAAGATTGCCCAATATCGAGATGCTTTCCGGTACGATTTAGAAATGTCGCCTTCCTCTATTGATTGGGCGCTGTGACGAATCATGCTTCGCTGTATGGGCAGCAATAGTAAAAACCATAAAACTCCAGTAAAGACAAACAAGATCAGTGAAAGGGTAAGCCAATTCAAACCAGACATTGAATAACCTGCTTGAACAGCCATTAGAATGCCGGAAACAATGATTAAAATTAATCCTGGCAGTGTGAAGATGAAATCAGCCAACATCACATTTTTCACGGTGTTATGAATCAATTCAGGGTCTCCCTTTATGTCAGCCCTTATTTTCCAAAAGGCCGCGGTAATGATGTTTCCTAAAAAAATAACAGCCCCCAACACATGCAAAAACAACAGAAATTCCATGTGGTTCACACCTTTTCTTTTATTCTTTATTTTAACGGAGAATGTCGGTTATTAATGTCGAGAAATCGTCTGTATTGAATGCGTATGAATCTGTCGAAATGGTACTTCGTATACGTAGTCCGTGCGAAAGCAAAATAAATAATTCAGCTGTCTTATCCGTATTCACTGACAAAGGAATGACCCCGTTCTGCTGACCGACTACAATCCACTGTTTGGACAGCTTGACTGCCTGATCGTAAAATTGGCGAATTACATGGCGAACAGCTTCATCGTTCTGTCCTAACAAATAAATAAAGATTTGATTGGTTGCATCTTGCGGATCTTGCAGGGTAGGTAAATTTTGAAGGATTTCTTCCAGTGGTCCCTCCAGTTCCTTATTTCCCTTTTCTACTTCGGCAAAGAAGCGATCGTTGATATCTTCAATCCTTTCCTGTAACACCATAGCCAGAAGTTCATCCTTGCTCTTTACATAATGGTAAATAGCTCCTTTAGAAAGCCCAGTACGTTCCATAATGTTGCTTAAGGTCATTTTACTACAACCTTTTTCGTGGACCAATTCCTTGGTTACATCCAAAAGCAACTGTTTTGTTTGTTGTCGTTTTGATTCCCGATCCAATTAATTTCCTCCTAATTTATTAGTATGCGGTTCCTCTAAGTTTAAATTGTGTTTTTACATACCGAAGGTCGGTTTGTAAATAGGTGAATAAAATTCCTTTGAGTCACTGAAAATATAAAACCCCTATTGGTTATGAAGGATGGTGGCGATGTTCCTACAAATCATTATTTAATTGAATTATTCATATTTCTTATTCAAGAATAGGGAGCAATTCTGCAGCAAGAATTGTGCTCTTTCTTTATGTAAAGGGCCATTTAGTTGAAGATCTCATCAGATAAGTAATAATATTTAAAGGAATAATTCATTCTAATAAGGAATATTAAAAAATGTGATGATAAGGAGGCGATTGTATGGTTAATCATGTAGAAAATCTATATAACTATCATGTATGGGAAAATCAACGGATTATTGATCATCTTAAGACACTTTCTCCTGAGAAATATCAAAAGGAAATGAAAAGTGTCTTTTCTTCTGTTTCAAAGGTTTTGTCACATATCTATTTAGTGGACTATGGATGGCTTAATATCCTCGAAGGTCAGAATATGAACGAAGCAATGCAATCTTCATTACAACTTCAAGAAAAGATAGAGAAACTGCCCATTGAAGACTTAGAAATGGAATTCCACACTTTATCAACTCGGTTTAAATCCTTTTTGGAAAGTCAGGAGGATATAGAAAAGAGAATAATGCTGGATAATCCATGGGCAAGTTTAAGAGAAACAAGTCTATCTGAAATGATCTTACATGTTGTGAATCATGGAACCTATCATAGAGGGAATATTTCAGCTATGTTGCATCAATTGG
>NZ_JAGGQY010000003.1:0-677 GCF_018613105.1 Bacillus sp. ISL-77 | reverse complement strand
ATAAGGGAGGAGAGGAATTTATGGTCAAAAAACTGATCGTCGGCGACGCAACGCATGAACTGGCCACTACGCGCCGCATTCTGGAACGCTTGCCCGAGGAGCATATGTCGTGGAAGCCGCACGAGAAATCGATGACGCTCGGCGGGCTGGCCACGCACCTGATCAACCTGCTAAACTGGCAAGTCGCGATTTTTCAGTACCCGGAGTTCGATATTTCGACCGTGCCGCTGAGGCGCGAGCCTTTGGAAAAACGCGCTGACGTTCTGGAGGAGTTCGACGCAAACGTCGGCAAGTTGGAAAAGCTGCTCGCCGAATGCGAAGAGAAAACGCTCGGCGAGGAATGGACGCTGCGCCACGGCGACCATATCATCCTCCGAGAGCCGCGGGCGATCGCGCTCCGCACCTTCGGATTAAGCCACATGGTTCATCACCGGGCGCAGCTCGGGGTTTATTTGCGGCTTCTCGATATTCCGGTGCCGGGCATCTACGGCCCCTCGGCCGACGAGGAAGCCCAATGAATTAAGTTTCTCGATCCAATACTCGCCAAAAAGTCGTAGGGCACCGGCATGACCGCCGGTCCGCTACTACAAGGGAAAAGAATGATTACAATCCTTGATCACTAACAGTTGAGGATTTTTAATTGAACAATACCAGTTAATATCAGCTTTTTGTTTATT
>NZ_JAGGQY010000038.1:0-57381 GCF_018613105.1 Bacillus sp. ISL-77 | reverse complement strand
TACAGGCAGGTTGCCCACGTGTTACTCACCCGTCCGCCGCTAATCAACAGGAGCAAGCTCCTATTGATTCGCTCGACTTGCATGTATTAGGCACGCCGCCAGCGTTCGTCCTGAGCCAGGATCAAACTCTCCAAGAAAGTTGATTAGCTCATTTTGTTACGTTGGCTTAGTTTCTTAATTGAAACTAAAATTTTTGTTTGTTTGCACGATTTTGTTTGTTTAGTTTTCAAAGAACAAGCTTGTTACTTCGTTTGAAGCAACTTTATAACTATAACACCTCAGTAATTCGTTGTCAACCAACTTATCAAATATTTTTCAACACCAACAAGTTGTTAACTCGTCAATAACGACTGCTTTAATATACTACCACCTAGTTTAGACAACGTCAATAAAAATTTCAAATAAATTTGTATATCCACTTTCTTCTATTAATAAGTATAAAAGCCGATCCAAACATTTGGACCGGCTCCCAATTTACTTAGTAATCTTGATGATTCCTTCTTGCTTCAACTCCACTTGACCTTGTTTATTAATAACGACTTTTTCACCCTCAGCTAAGTTCGTGAAGACAATTGGTGTGATTGTAGATGTTGCGTGTTCTTTAATGTAATTTAAATCTACTTTCAATAAAGGCTGTCCTTGTTCGACAATGTCATTTTCTGACACTAATGTCTCAAATCCTTGGCCTTTTAAATTAACAGTATCAATCCCCACATGAATCAGTATTTCACGACCAGTATCAGATAAAATACCAATTGCATGTTTTGTTGGGAATAGGTTTACGATTTTTCCGTTGACAGGTGAAACAATCGTTCCTTCTGCCGGTACAATCGCAAAGCCATCGCCCATCATTTTTCCAGCAAACACCTGATCCGGCACTTCGGTAATCGGTTTGATTTCACCTTTAAGCGGCGCTGCAAATACTTCATTTTCACGTGCTTTTTGAAGTGCATCTGAATTAGTGGCCCCGCTTTGTTGTTCTGCACCTTTTTCTGGTGTATCAACAGAAGTCGTACGAGGTCTCTTACCTGACATGATATCTTTCATTTGTCCTTTGATTGTTTCAGAGCGTGGTCCAAAAATCGCTTGAATGTTATTACCTACTTCAAGGACACCCGCAGCTCCAAGTTTTTTCAGTTGGGCTTTATCAACGTTTTTACTATCATTAACCGATACACGGAGACGTGTAATACAAGCATCTAAATGAGCAATATTTTCCTTACCACCCATTGCATCTAAAATATTAGCAGCTAAATCACCTGAGCCTGCTTTGCCTGTCGGTGCTTGGCTATCATCATCTTCTTCTAATTCACGACCTGGTGTTTTTAAATTCCACTTGCGAATCGCAAATCGGAAACCAAAGTAATAAATCAACGCAAAGACAAGACCTACTGGTATAACGATCCACGCATTTGTTTGTGGGTTAATTAAACCAAAAAGAATATAGTCAATTAATCCACCTGAGAACGTCATCCCGATTTTTACATTTAACAAGTGCATTGTCATAAAGGATAATCCCGCAAAAATTGCGTGGATTCCAAATAATACTGGAGCAACAAACAAGAATGAGAACTCAATTGGTTCTGTAATACCTGTTAGGAAAGAAGTTAACGCTGCAGAAGCCATCAATCCCCCTACAATCGCTTTCTTTTCTGGTCGAGCTTCATGGTAAATGGCTAGTGCTGCTGCAGGAAGTCCAAACATCATAAACGGATATTTACCCGTTGTAAATGTACCTGCAGTTAAATGTTGGACATTATCTTTAATTTGTTCCATGAAAATACGTTGGTCACCACGTACAAGATCGCCAGCAGAATTTGTATAGCTACCAAATTCATACCAGAATGGCGCATAGAAAATATGATGCAATCCAAATGGAATTAACGAACGTTCAATGACCCCAAAAATAAAGGCAGCAACAGTTCTGTTTGCATCAACCATGTTAGTGGAGAATAGATTCAAGCCTGTTTGAATTGGAGGCCAAATAACAATCATTAGCAATCCTAAAAGAACAGTACTTGCAGCCGTTGCAATTGGAACGAATCGCTTACCAGCAAAGAATCCTAGATAGGATGGCAATTCAATTTCGAAGAATCTATTATACATATACGCGGCAATCAGACCGACGATGATACCTCCAAAAACTCCGGTTTGCAGTGTTGGAATCCCTAAAACAGATGCGTAACTTTGAGGATTTTTGGCAAGTGCATCTGCATCTATACCTAAAGCTGTTCCCATGGTTGCATTCATAATCAGGAACCCTACAATCGCAGCAAGTCCAGCTACACCTTCTCCTCCAGCTAGTCCAATCGCTACCCCAACAGCAAATAACAAGGACAGGTTACCAAATATAACACTACCTGCCTGCTCCATAATTTTCGCAACCATCGCGATCCCACTATTATCTAAGAACGGGGCGAGGTCAATTAATGTTGGGTTTTGAAGCGCATTACCAACTGCTAATAATATTCCGGCAGCAGGCAAGATCGCTACTGGTAACATAAGCGCTTTACCGACTTTCTGTAAAACACCAAAAGCATTTTTAAACATAAAAAATACCTCCTAATTTTTTGTTTAGCTCATAAAGCGGTTACATTATCCAAAAAAGGCAATAAAAAAAGGCAATAAAAAAAGGCATGAGTAAAAAATCAACTGAATGAAACCATGGGTATAGATTACCCCATTAACTTCATTTCAATTAAACTTTTTACTCATGCCTGATCGAATCAGTAACACGTAAAAAATAATTGCTATTTAAATTTTTTCTGAAGTCGCTGCAAATGCATTGTTAAATATACTGCTTCTGCATCAAAGACTTTCAATTTTAATGATTGTTGCATCACTTTAATGAGCTTCCATGAAAGATTATAACATACAGGATATTCATCTTTCAATAGGGAAGAAATTTTTTCTGGTTCATCGACTTTTTCACCCTTAACTACTCTATCAATGGCAAAGCGAAGGTGACGAACCAGTCTCATATAATCGATTCCTTCTTTATCTATCTCTATTTCAAGCTGCTCTTCAACCATATCGACCAATATACTGACTAGTTGTGAGTGTTGATTTACATCCGAAAGATTTTTATTTGTTAGCGCACTATGAATATGCAGGGCGATAAATCCTATTTCCCCAATCGGAAGGCCAATTCCTGTCTTATCCTTAATGAGCTCCACGACGTCTTTTGCCACTTCGTACTCGTGACGGTAAAGCGTTTTCGTCTCCACTAAAAATGGATTTTTCAATTCCATTCCTTGCGAGACCCTCGTTAAAGCAAACATAAGATGGTCCGTTAATGCCACATGGATATGTTCGTTTAACACCGAATTTGTTCGTTGCTTGATTAATTCAATGGAGGTTATGATTACCTCTAAGTATTCATTATCGATAAAAGGAAGCAATTTAATATAATTTTCTTGCTCCTTTTCATTTTTTAAGACAAAGAGTTTTTCCACTGAATCTGTTTCGATATAGTCCCCGCGCTTGCGATTAAAGCCAAGTCCTTTGCCGATCAAAACAACTTCTCCATAGGAAGGGTGTTCAGCAATTAAAACATTATTATTTAAAACCTTTTCAATCAGCAGTTCTGCCATACCCAATTCCCCATTTCTACCTTTTAACCTATTATTTACAGGATAAAAGAGAGAAAACAGGAAGTCAACGACAAAGTTCGACAGCTACATGAACTTACGACTAGTAATTTATTCAAATTTCATCCCTCTCAACCCAATAAAAAAGAACTGTGGCAGCCCACAGTTCCTTTTGACTTATTTTAAGAAAATGAAATATAGTACAAAGATTACAAAAAAGAAGTACATGACCGGGTGGATTTCTTTTGTTCTGCCCTTTACGATCATCGTAATTGGGTAGAAGATAAACCCAACAGCAATACCAGTGGCAATACTGTAAGTCAGTGGCATCGCAATCATCGTTAAGAATGCTGGAACAGCAATCTCAAAACGCTGCCAATCAATTTTCCCTAATGAAGATACCATTAATACCCCAACAATAATTAAAGCAGGTGCCGTTACAGGTGCTGTAACAACCGATAATAACGGAAAGAAGAATAACGATAAGATAAAGAATCCGGCTGTTACTAAAGCTGCAAACCCAGTTCTCGCTCCAGAGGCGACCCCTGCAGATGACTCAATGTAAGACGTTGTAGTGGATGTACCAAGTACTGCACCGACAGTTGTTGCAATCGAATCCGAAATTAACGCGCGTCCAGCTCGAGGCAGTTTATTGTCTTTCATAATTCCCGCTTGGTTCGCCACTGCGACAAGTGTACCAGCATTGTCAAAGAAATCAACAAACAAGAAAGTTAGAATAATTCCAAGCATTGCAGTTGTATAAAAAGAACTATCTCCGAACGAAGAGAAGGCTGCACCAAAGGTCGGCGCTAAACTTGGAACTGAATCGACTACTTTATGCGGCATATCAATTAAGTTAAAGATCATTCCGACGATTACTGTGATGACCATTCCATAAAATACGGCACCATTAATACCTCTTGTCATCATAATTACTGTAACAACGATCCCAAAAATAGCAAGTAAAGTAGGTCCTGCTGTCAAATCGCCTAAACCAACAAGTGTTGCATCATTATTGACCACAATACCAGCATTTTGTAATCCGATAAAGGTAATGAATAAGCCAATCCCGGCACCAACGGCGTGTTTTAAATCGACTGGAATGGCGTTAATAATTTTTTCTCGCAGGCCAGTGAGCGTTAATAAGAAGAAAAATACACCTGAGATAAGCACTGCGCCAAGGGCATGCTGCCAAGGAATCCCGCTTCCTAATACAACTGTATAAGCAAAGAACGCATTCAAGCCCATTCCCGGGGCTAGTGCTAGTGGATACTTTCCAAGAAGTCCCATGACAATCGATCCTATCGCTGATGCGAGGGCTGTTGCCACAAATACGGCACCATAATCCATTCGTAAGGCATCAGGATAATCCTTTATCGATGCTAATGATAATGTTAACGGGTTAACAACTAGTATATAAGCCATCGCTAAGAAGGTGGTCAGTCCACCAATAAACTCGCGGCGATAATTTGTACCGTGTTTCTCAAACTCAAAATACTTCTGCATTTCTTTTCCCCCTATGAATCTTTTCTTTATTATGCAAAAAAAAGCTCCGGTATATTCTACCGGAGCGTGACTTTAGGCATGTGCAATAATAGAGGAAAAGGAAGCTAGCCTCTTTATTAATGACACTTCCTCGTAGTCAAGCCATTTACGGTGGCTCGGTAGAAACTTTTGGGCCATATCCCCAAGATTATACGATGCAATTATTATATTCTCTTAACTCGTTTTTTATTTTAGCAGGAAAAAAATATCTTGTAAACAAAAAATACGAACGATTTTAAAATTAAAATTGAAATCGTTCGTGAATATTTCACTCCTAAAATAAATAAGAACTGGAACTATAGTTCCAGTTCTTACGTTATCGCTTTTCTTATTGTCTAACTCCAGCGCCTAGGCGCTTCTGCTTTTCTTATTCCCACTCAATTGTTGCTGGCGGCTTGCTGGTAATGTCGTACACTACCCGGTTCACATGCGCTACTTCGTTAACAATACGCGTCGAAATTACTTCTAGGACATCCCACGGAATCCTTGCCCAATCGGATGTCATTCCGTCAATCGAGGTAACTGCTCGGATACCGATGGTATAATCGTAAGTTCTTGCATCACCCATTACCCCGACACTGCGAATGTCTGGAAGTACGGTGAAATACTGCCATATTTCTCGGTCAAGCCCAGCCTTTTTAATTTCCTCACGAAGGATCCAATCCGAATCACGAACGATTTCAAGTTTATCATCTGAAATAGCTCCTAGGACGCGAATTCCTAGACCTGGGCCTGGGAAAGGCTGTCTCCAGACGATATCATCCGGAATGCCAAGCTCTGTTCCAAGTGCACGGACTTCATCTTTAAACAAGGTGCTTAATGGTTCAATTAAAGTAAACTGCATATCTTCTGGCAGACCGCCTACATTGTGATGTGATTTAATCGTCTGTGCCGTAGCTGTACCACTTTCAATGATATCGGTATAAAGCGTTCCTTGGGCTAAAAACTCGATGCCCTTAAGCTTTGTTGCTTCATCATCAAATACATAGATAAACTCATTGCCGATGATTTTCCGTTTCTTTTCAGGGTCAGAAACGCCTTCCAACTTCGATAGGAAACGTTCTTTAGCATCGACCTTGATTACATTCATATGGAAGCCTTCAGAGAAAGTCTTCATCACACTTTCTGCTTCATTTTTACGGAGAAGACCATGGTCCACAAAAATACAAGTTAGTTGGTCACCAATCGCTTTATGAATTAACACGGCAACAACGGAAGAGTCAACCCCGCCACTTAAGGCACAAAGCACCTTTTTATCGCCAACCTGTTCGCGAATCTTCGCCATCTCGATTTCAATGTAATTCCCCATTGACCAATCACCGCTGCTTTTACAAACGTTAAAAACAAAATTTCTAAGCAATTCATTTCCATAAACAGAATGACGTACTTCCGGATGAAACTGAACAGCGTATAGCTTTCGCTCTTCATTACTCATCGCGGAAATCGGGCAGGTTGGGTTCGTGCCGTCAACAGTAAAACCTGCAGGAGCTTCTACCACAAGATCGCCGTGGCTCATCCATACGGTTTGCTCTTTAGGCAGGCCGCTAAATAGCGCTGATTCATGCTGCACCGTCATGGTTGCTTTCCCGTATTCACGTTCTTTAGCTTTTTCAACCTTCCCATTGAAATGGACAGTCATTAATTGCATCCCGTAACAAATTCCGAGAATAGGCAGACCCATTTCAAATATTTCTTCATCACAACGGAAGGAATTTTCATCGTACACACTGTTTGGTCCGCCCGAAAAAATAATCCCTGTTGGGTTTAATTGGCGAATTTCTTCTGCTGTAATCGTATGCGGATGCAGTTCACTGTATACCCCGAACTCGCGAATCCTGCGAGTAATTAGCTGGTTATATTGACTCCCAAAATCTAATACAATAATCATTTCATGCTTTCCTGGCAAAGCATTCACCCCAATTTTCTAAAGATATAGTTAGTATTAACCGTAACAACAAATGATATAAAAAAAACTAGAATTCTCCCTCCATTAAATATCAGGAAGGCAGAATTCTAGTTTTCTTGCAAGATGCTCACAGAAAAATCCTGCCTTCATAGTCAGGTCATTATACGGTGACCCGGTAGAGACTCTCGAACCTTATTTTCGAGGATATATGAAGGAAACGTACATATTTTGAAAAGCGCACACACCATATAGCGAATTCCGCTAATAGCTTACGCTAGACATTGAATAGTACATATTGTAACAATAGGTCGTTTTTCTGGTCAAGCAATTGTTTTTTTGATTAAATTTTCCCATAATTCATGCGATTCTTCCCAAGTTCCCTTTGGCAGGTTTTGATGATACACATAATTTTCATAAATAGCTGTCAATCGGGACATCTCTCTCGTCGAAAAGAACGAATCAATATAACGGGCATAGTTCCTCAGTGTTTGGTTCTCCTTCCGCTTTAAACCGTAGCGATCGAACTGTTCTAATAAAGCCAGGTAGGCAGCACCGAAACTTTCATCCTTTTTCTTGAACCGATAAACCGCTAACAGCAAGTACGGAACCCACTTCCCACGGCCCCGATAAAGAATCGTAAATACTCCTGCTAAGAGTATGAATATAAGAACCATCCGCATCCAATTATTTTTCAAAAACAATTTTGAATCAGTCCATATTCTTTTGATATCAGAGAATTGATTCGAATCATTTGACGCCTTCGTATCATTAAGATTTTCCTGCTGAGGCTTTTTCACAGTTGGGGTGCTGGTTTGCGGATTAGATGATGATGTCGCTGTTGATTCATAATTGATGATGATTTCATTTGAAAAGCCCTTTGTTGGCTCAAATGGGACCCAGCCTTGATTTGGAAAAAAGACCTCCACCCAGGAGTGGGCATTATTATTTGTTACTTCATAAACCTGTACCCCTGAAGCCTCATCACTATATTGGAGAAAATCTCCGCCCGTAAACCCTTTGACCCAGCGAGTGGGAATCCCCAGTGTTCGAAGCATAACCGCCATGGATGAGGAGAAATTATCGCAATAACCCCTTTTTGTATCAAATAAAAACTGATCGACATAATCATCGTTGGTGTCAGGCACCGCAACATTTTTTTGGTCGTAGGTGAATTCCGCTTTTCCAAAATAACTTTCCACTGCCTTCGCTTTATCGAACCAATTCGATTTTGAGGCAGTAATTTCTTCTGCTAACTCTTTAACTCTAGGTGGGAGCCCCTCGGGCAGTCGGGTATACTTTTCATAAAATTCAGGGTTGATGCTTGTCGGATCAAAACTAGTTGTTTGGACTAAATCCTTTGCTTTATATTTGGGTGTTTCAAATTCAACTGTAAAGACGCGAGGTACAACAGGAGCTTTGTTATGATTGTAAAAGCTGATTCTCTCATTCGTTGTATCGACCTCAAAGTCATTTCCAGCTGCATCAAGCGGCAGAATTTTTAACACTTTATTAATACCGGCAGGATACATAAGATAGTTATAATTATAACCTACATGGGTTAATACACGGGCGGATTCCTTAATTGTCTCCACAGTTTTAGGCAATGAATAAACAGGGACCAAGTCTTCCTGTCGGAAGGAAATGGGCGTTGTCCCAGATGTTAGCCAGCCTTTTTCCTGTGTACACATCCTTCGTTTCCATCTTCCAATAACTTTTTCCGTTCGCTTCATAGTTAAAAACCGGGTTGTTGTCCCCTATAAATGGGCCGCCTAAAGCCGAATCATTCGTTCCGTAGCCAATTCGATGCACACCACTAAGATTGCGTTCTGGAACTTTATCGTTATTAGCTGTTAAATAGGGAACAGGATCGGGCCATATCGGTTCAGCTTTTGGTACCACTATTCCTAGAAAAACACTAAATGCAATCATTCTTGCTAGCGGCACCATCCACTTTCGAAAGAAAGCTGGCTCGATGTTTACATTCTCCCTCTGGATAATCCGGTAAAACGTCAGCATCCCCATTACCGCAAAACCAGCCACCACTGTTCTGACAATCGCCGCTTTTGCGCTATAAGGGGTAAACGTATCCAAAACCGTAATATAAATCAATGTCATAAGATAAAAGATAAATATTCGTTTCCGGTTTAAGAGCCAATAATGAATTAAATAGACCATTAGCCAAAGCAGGACAAAGAATAATAGTGTCCGGAACTCATTGGATAAGTCGTTCCAGTCCCTTGCAGCGATCAAGCCAATATTATCGATCACATCCGTTAATAAGGACTTAACCCAGCTAAACTGAAAGAACCCTTCATCATAGTGGATGCGGTTGATAGAATATAAGATAAATATCATTTTAATCAGATATTGCCAAATCCATTTTAGATGTAAAAAAGAGAGGGCAAACGAAATAATCAGGAAAATAATAAATGTTTCAATATGTTCCGTTTCCGTTAATTGTTCAACTGGACGAAGCCACTCCCATAATAATAGAAAACCAAACGTATATAACAGAAACGACGGATAATCCCTTTTAATCAAAAAAGTTCACCTCCGAAAAGGCTGCCTTGTGTTGACCTTCATGAACCATAACAATCCGCACCCCTCGTGCATTGGCCATTGCAATGAGTGATCTTTCGTTTTCTGTTGGGGATTCTTTCTCCCCCTTTATTAGAAAAATCGTAATGGTTCCTCCTTTTCGTTGTCCAAGAAAACTTGCTTTTTCAATCAAGGGTTTGGTTATCTGTGCAGTGACAAGCATAAATGAAACCGTTTGTTGGATAAACAGACCATCTGTATCTAACACCTTTTCAAAAGGTGAGATACATTTCGCTTCTATTTTTGCTAAATGATAAAAGAGTTGCTGGAGATGCTGTTCTCCGCCTCGGATCGGGAACGATGCCCGCTCGTTGCTAATCGTTAATAGGCCTGTCTGGGCTCCTTTTTTCAAAATGGCCCGCAGCAAGGAGGCGGTAAACGATACAACTGGCTCAAAGTGCTTATCCGGTACACAATCCATGACAACGAACACATCGTGTGATTGCCGCTGCTCAAATTCCTTTGTCATTAGTACGTTTCGTTTCGCAGAGGCTTTCCAGTTAATCCACGAAAATCGGTCACCAGGCTGGTAGTCCCTTACTCCCGTAGCCATTGATGTATCACGCTGCACACGTTCCCTTGATGCGGTCAGCCCTTGATCATACTGATTTTCAAATGGACGATATGATAACTCAGAATAAGCTGGATAGACAATAATTTTTCCCTCTACAGTTAACCTTTTTTCTTTTTCAAATAAACCAAGTGGATCACCGATTCTTAAGGTAAAGGACTGAAAAAAATGTTCACCGCGCGGCAGCTCATCAATGATATATTCATAAGAAAATTCCTTTTTCAAGCCCGGTAAAAGAAGTGCCTTTGGTTTCTTTTGCTGATTGGCAAATTTCAAGGAATCCTCTAAGTTGTCCTCGACAAGTAAATAAAATAACGGAAAGGATTTTGACCTTTTCACTGTAACTGCTACCTTTAAAGGTTCCCCCGCGTTGTAATCCAATTTTTGCAATATTCTTGTGACTTCAAGTTCATTTAAGGAGTAGAAGGATATGGCCACACAATAGATCGCAAAGGGTAAAAAGCTATAAAATAAAAACCAGCTGACAAACCCTCCTTGGAACATCGCGTAAGAAAAGGTTAACAGAATCAAAAAAAGTAACAGGATAAACTTCCACACTTTTTTGATTGGAATCCAGAGCTTTTTCATTCTATTTCACTAACCTTTGGACCGGTACAGGTACTCTTGCAACCACCCGATTAACTATTTCTTCAGCAGTAATCCCTTCAAACTTTGCCTCTGATTTCAAAATAATCCGATGGGATAAGACAAATCGGGCCAAATATTGAATGTCATCAGGCAGGACATATTCACGTCCAAACATATACGAATAGGCCTGTGCTGCTTTCATCAAGGCGATTGAACCCCTTGGACTTGCCCCAAGGTAAACGCTGCCGTGGCCCCTTGTGCGATTGACAATGTCGACAATGTAACGCTTAATCGTATCATCGACGAAGACATCTTTAATTTCTTTTTGTAAATCGCGGAGGCCTTCAAGGTCAATCACTGGCGTTAAATCCTCAATCGGCGGGATTTTTTGTGCTCGGTTTAACACTTCCATTTCCTCTTGTAAGTCCGGGTAACCCATTTTCATTTTTAATAAAAAACGGTCAAGTTGTGCCTCAGGGAGCGGGTATGTCCCTTCATATTCGATTGGGTTTTGCGTTGCCATAACGAAAAATGGTTTGTTCAGTTGATGGGTTATTCCATCAATGGTTACACTCGCTTCCTCCATCCCTTCTAAGAGTGCCGACTGTGTCTTCGGGGATGTCCGGTTAATTTCATCGGCAAGAATGATGTTCCCCATTAACGGACCGGGACGAAATTGAAATTCCATTTCTATTGGATTATATATGGAGACTCCGGTTACATCGGAGGGCAATAGATCGGGTGTGAATTGAATTCTGCGGAAGTTGGCATTCACAGACTTTGCCAGGGCACGAACCATCATCGTTTTCCCGACACCTGGTACGTCTTCTAACAAGACGTGGCCGCCAGCTAACAGGGCAACCAGACTAAGTTCAGCAACGTCTCTTTTTCCAATCATAACCTTTTCAATGTTTACGAGTATTTTTTCAATCACGGGATTCATTTGTTCAAGAGACAAGGTGACTCCTCCTCGGATGTTTAATAGCTGATTAGGGGATTCATGTAACTATTCTATGTACTCCTAAAATATTCCTTTAAAAATGGGCACACAATATTCAAAACTGGGTAAATGTTAGACAGAAATTTAATGACAAAAGTGTCACTAAACAAAAAAGCCTACTCCCATAAAAAGAGTAGACTCCTTAATTTATAAATCTTTTGGATTAATTGCTGTTTATCATAATCTTTTCAGAGTTATTCATTTAATCTTTCATGCATGCCTACTAGTTTATATAGTTTAGCAAAAGCTGTATTTTCATCTGCTGCCTTAAAGATAATCGATTTAAAGCCTCGTTCACCAGTTTCATATATTTTCCAAATCTCATCCTCACCATCATAATAACATCCGAGGACAAAGGAGGCTTCTGTAATGCAATCCGTTTCAATCTGATATGCACCAATATTAGGATTTTCATTTGAAATCTTATTTAAGAATTCATTTTTTGTCATAATTACCTTCACTCTCCAGTAGCCATTCCCTTTGAATCCTAGTTTAGGAATATGTTATATGAATCTCCGCCTGGCCGCTCCTCATGTCTACCCATGGGTTAATTACACCCCAATAATATTCTATGGGATTTTTTATGCCCAATTGTTCACCTAATAATTTTTTTAACCAAATTTTATCCTCCTTAGATCACTTTAAGCTTAGTAAAATTATAGTTAATAAATTATTAGCCATTACCTTAATTCTGGATTCCTTAATTTATTTTGTCCCTTAACTTCCGTAATGGATGATAAAAAAAACCTAAGCGGCTTCTTTACCGCTAGGGATTTTTTAATACGCTAAATTACCTTTTTTAAGCTGTGCAGTTTTTAAATTAATAAAAAAATTCATTCTTCCTCTTCCAAAAGTATCAACATGATTTTCATCCCCTTCACATACCACCACTGGGGCTTGATTTATTTCTGATAAATATTCCATTCTATATCCCTTAGGTTCACTTATTTCAAACACGAGATCTTCCATTAAGTCTAACCCCAGAATACTACTTCCATAATCATTCATTTTTAGTATTAGAATTCTCTGTTCATCTGGATAATAGGATACCTGTTTAATATTATCTACTTTCTTTTTAGTTAATGCCCCATTAGCATTCCATTCAACAATTCCTGATATTTTATCATACATAAAAAACGAATCTCCGTTATATAAAAAGTAGTACACTTGTTCGGTGATAAAGTTAGTCCCTGCTTCAATGAAGATAATTTTTCTATCCTTTTTTACTGATGCCAAGATAATATTATTTATTCTTTTAACAATATCGTGTCCAAAATACCAGCTAATTTCATTCTGATCCCAATTTAATTTATCTACCATTCTATTCATCTCATCCCTAAACTATTAGGAAAAACCTTGGTATCAGGGAATATAAAACTGGATTCAAGGCTCATTTGACTTTGAATCCTTTATTAACGACCCATATTTCCTAATTATATTTATTAATGCTATACAGCTCAGTTTAATTTTAAAATATGAGTGGCTTTCTGACTTCAAATAACTGTACATCTTCTTTTGGCACCCATTTTTCATAATAATATTTATCAGTTCTATCTAAACCTAAGGTTTTAGCTATTGAAGAATCGGAAGTACCAACCAGAAATTGATTTTCATTTTCCTTATGCACATTTATCTCTACATTCTTATATTTTCCATACGTTTTAACATTAAGAGCGTTCTTAAGATCTTTTACATTAATAATCTTAAAAAAGATATTGGAAAAATTATCCTTACTAAATCCTTCTTTAATAGATTGGGATCATTTGTTACTAAATTAAAAGTGTCATCACCATTATCGTATATTTCATATTCGAAATTATTAATTATTGCATAATCACCAGACTTAAGCATAATTCCACCTCTTATATTATTTACCATACAAAAACCCCTTTTTTAGTTCTAGTTTTAGTAGGAAAGGTATTTTATCCAGCTATTTGTTTGTTTCTTCATATTCTTTCATTCTCACTATTAATTCTAAGTCTTGCACGTTATTATCTTGATTTATATATTTATACTCAAAGTATTTAATTCTTGCAGAAGGACCGAAATCACTATTAGTCCAGTTGATATAATCAAACTTCACATTTAATTTACCGGATTCATTTACTATCATTGTGACCGAAAACCAAGGTTCTTGGTCATTATCAATAAATACCTTTTGAAGTGCATGGGTTAGTTCAAATAATTCATGAAGTGCAGTATTATAGAGTCTCTTATCTACACCATAAAATTTGGGAATAAAATGTGAAAAAACAGCTTTTTCATTATCTACTTTTGGTGTGAAAAAGAAAAAAACTCCTCCTTCTTTCCCCTTCACTTCTCCATTGAAGTAAAAATTACTCCATTCAACCGGAATCATATCATTAATCTTTCGAGCTATTTGTTGATATAATTTATTTAATTTTTGTTCAAAGCTCATCATTGTCAACCTCCTGATTTATTCGCAATTTCACGAATCACTGGGTAATCCCCATCAATCTCGTATTCTACCATAAATGAATCTGGTCGCATTGATGTCTTGGTATAAATGGGTTCAATTTGAACAGACACCTTTTTAGGTGGTATTTCTTTCAGTGCATTTGCCCATTCTGTCTCCATCTCATACCAGACTCCACCATGTCTATTAATTTGACTATTTTGAGGTACTAGATTATCAATATCAGCCGGTCCATTAAACTGTGCTCCAATTAAATGACCGCCATCATCATCTGGTAATCTATCCTCTCCCCCGACATTGGCTTGTGCATATTTATTTCTATCAGCCTTTTTTAATACAAGCTCAGGAGCATCAACATCAATAATACGCCCAAGATCGTCAGTAGTGTATTTATAGTTATCATTTGTTATATATTTTATATTCGGCAGGAGTTCTTTTTTTCCATTTTTCCCCTTTATTATATGTTCTCCAAAATCTATCTCTCTAACCTCTTTGACAATGGTATCATTTATTATATTTTTACCATTGCTCTTACCTTTACTTGCAGCAATCTCAAAATTAATTCCATCAATCTTACTAATTATATCTTTTAAAGAATTCTCCACGGCTGGACTTTTTTCTACAGGGAAATACACCTTTTCACCTGTTGAAGTTACCACAAGTCTTTTTGGGAAAGGGACTGTGTTATTTATACCTGTTATAACTGTGTCCGCTAGTCTTCCTATTTCAATTGTATCCTTTGCCAGCTTAATTATCACAACATCAGCTGCATCTTTTATGGCAGCCGAGGCATTCTTCAATCGTGTCATCGATTGTTGACCAGCAGTTTTGATCATGTTATCAATATCAGTGACTCCTTGATGAAGACCCGCTTTAACCCCTGTTCTCAAGCCTAGCTGGCCGAATGAATCTCCCACATGTACGAGGCGTACGGTGCTGCTAAATTTGCTTAAACCGCTCACACCCGGGACAATGTCCAACGGAGCTAATAACCCGCGGAACCAGCGTTCCCCTGTCCCAAGCTCCCGTCCAGAGACCCAATCATTGCCGGAAACAGATGAACTAAGTTCCATTGCACCATAGGCAGCCCCTAAGGCCATGCCTGCTGGAGGACAAATGAGTGTCGCTCCAACAATGACCACTAACGCCCCAATTTGCACCCAAAATTCTTTGTTTTCTTGTTGGTTCCGAATGGATTCATACTCAAAAGCACGTGTATTTAAAACGGCTTGTTGATATTCTTCTTGCGAGAAATCCTGGTCTGGATTAAGTTCTTTCCAAGCATCGTATTCAAGCTTCATTTGATTAGCATAGTAATTATCACCACTAAACAAGTCATCCAAGCTTACTTCCGTTTTAGGTACTTCAAAAGATTGAGCAGGACCGTAACCTGCATAGACATATTGAGTCTCTGTCGCCCCGACTCGATTAGTCGTCGTATAGTTGGAAATCGTTAAATCACGCATTTCTTCAACAAACGCATCCATATCTTCATAGAACGGCTGATCAATTGTACGATCGACAATCTCCCCAACCTTCCCGGTAAAGCTATGTAATACCTGAAAATCTTCAAACAATCCTTGGTACCTGCTTTTTTGGCTGGTGTGATGAAAGGATATGACCCCATCACTATCATAGTTCGCGATATTAGACTCAGCATCCTCTAAATTATCATTTAAATCCTTTAGAGTATCGATCATCCCTTTGCTCCAGCGGCCCAGGCCAATTAAATCGCCAATGCCGTCTTTCATCTTATCCCAGTCAGACGGGATATATTTTACATCCATTCGATCATACCCCCAGTTTTGCGATGAACTGTTCGGCAATCTATATTGTAAAGATAAAAGAGATTATAAAAATAGATTCAAAGCTGATTTACTTTGAATCCTGTCTTTAATCTATCTTGCTTCTCCTTAATTAGCAGGAAAAACCATAGCCTCTTAAAAATAATGGTTTAATATTTAACTACGTTTTCGATCATTCATTCGTGCCAATATATTTAATACTTTTATAAAACTCATTTTCACTTCATAATCATTGCCAACGAAAAGTATTTCCTCTATCCCCTTGTTGATAGAATGGTTTAATACTAATACAGACTGTTTATGTCGACGGATGCTGAAAATTCATTTTTATAACCATGCTCCAACGACTCTTTTTTACTTTCATCCTGATTTGCATAAAATTTAATAGTATTTTCAATTTGCAGCGGAGAAAACTGATTATAGATTAGCTCTTCCCCTGTCGTCTCTTTTGCAGGTATGATCCATAATTTTTTTGACCCAAATTTCATTTGATTAAACAGAGTCATAATCTTGTATTCTTGTTTTTCTAAAACAGGCTGGCGCTGCATCGCTAGTAATGAGGTATTTATTAAATCATATACATTGGTGGTCAGCGTATTTTTCCCTTCATCAACAATTAATCCACTGACCCCAGAAAACATCGCATTAAATAAAAAAACCGTTAATTCCTCAATGGCTACTTTCTTATATAAGCCAACCTCATCTTTTTTCAAGTTGTAATGGTTCGTATATTCCTTTGCAATAGTTTCCTCAGTAAATAACCAAACGCTCGGAATATCGTTATAGTCTATGCCGCAGAAAATGGGAGCCGTCCCATCCTTAATACTTTCTACTGATATTCCTTCCTTACCACCGTAAACAAGTCTTTTGTTTTGACGATATCGAAGATAATTTTTTCATAACAGTACTGAAATTGTTCTGACGATTCTTCGTATCCATTTAATAAAGCAATCTTTTCCTGTACAAGACTTTCTGTCATCGATCCATCCCCCCTTATTCAAAAAGCTCAGTTTCTATTTTAAAACACTCCTCTATAGTAACTTCTCTTCGGATCGTGTTCTTGGTCAGATAATCTTCCTTAACATGAATAAGTTGATATTCATCATCAGATCCTAGTCTTTTCATATACAGATCTCTATCTTGATAATCGAGATTACACTCTCTGCCTAAATTGGAATCTGCCGTCACAATTTCCATCTCTTTATCATCCTGGAAAATACGAGTAACAAAGAATTCATAATTTTTATATCGGGCTTTAAAATACTCCCGATATAACTCCGAAACCTCTTCCTTTTTTACTTCTTTTTCATGTAAATCTTTATCGTATGCAGACATAGCAGATGTGAAACCAGGTTCTTTTCGGTGCAGAAATAATTTGATGCTCGTTATTTGACCTTTAATCCTTGCTGCAAAGGCCTTATATTTCTTATTATCATAAACAGCAACGCATCTATCCATAATACCCCCACACTTCTAATTATTATTAAAGTCTATTGGTTCAAAACGGCCGTTATTAAAGATAGCAATTTTCTCCTCTTTGCCATCAACCACCCTATACAATTCAGCACCTTCTTGAATGTTTGCCCGATCATAATCCTTCACTTGCCACTCAGGAACAATTGTTTCATTTCTTCCGCCTAAAAAGCCATTATGTATACAAGGATATGCATCAGTCGTTGAACCATAAAATTCTGTACCATATGGTATTTGAATCAAATCGTCCGACACATCACGGTATTTAAAGCGGATGACCGCATAAGAATCACCATCATCCGGATATGTTCTAATAACAATCCCATCTTCATCATACGTATAATCTAACCGTAACGTCTCAAGGGTTTCCTTATAGTCACCTGTTACATTTGCAACATCTTCATACTTTGCTACATAACCGGCAACGGTTGTATATGGCTTTTCTCTCCTTAGATAGTCATCAATGGAGTCTATTGGTACTACCTTACTCATTAAAGTGTCTTCTGTTGGTTTTTCTACAGACTCCCGAAGGTAAAAGAATAAATTCATTTCACGATCTTACAATTCTGATACTGGCGTCAGCTTAATGCGTTGAAATTCCTCTACACTGATATTATTTTCCTGTAAAACTTTCCACCAACCTCTAATGTTCCCGCCATTAATTTATCCATTATCTTTTTCATCATCCCTCTGTATTTACCATATATTCCCGACTTCAATAATACATTCATCCCTATCTTGATAGTCCAACATTTCCAAAATTTCTTTGTAGAGTTATTTATTTAATCTTTCATGTATGCCTATTAGTTTATATAGCTTATCAAAAGCTGTATTTTCATCTGCTGCTTTAAAAATAATCGATTTAAAGCCTCTCTCATCGGTTTCATATACTTTCCAAATTCTGTCCTCACCGTCATAATAACATCCTAGGACATAGGAGGCCTCTGTAATACCATCTTTTTCAATCTCATATGCACCAATATTAGGATTTTCATTTGAAATCTTATTTAAAAATTCATTTTTTGTCATAATTCTATTCACTCTCGTATTTACTTGTATAATATTATTTTCAGTTCTCAATCTTTTAATAAAATTGTCAAGCGCATCACTTTCATTATTAAAAACAGTTGTTTCTGGGAATATAAAAATGGATTCAAAGCGCATTTGACTTTGAATCCTTTATTAACGACCCATATTTCCTGATTATATTTATTAATGCTATACAGCTCAGGTAAATTTTAAAATATGAGTGGCTTTCTGACTTCGAATAATTGTACATCTTCTTTGGGCACCCATTTTTCATAATAATATTTATCAGTTCTATCTAAACCTAAGGTTTTAGCTATTGAAGAATCGGAAGTACCAACCAGAAACTGATTTTCATTTTCCTTATGCACATTTATCTCTATATTCTTATATTTTCCATACGTTTTAACATTAAAAGCGTTCTTAAGATCTTTTACATTAATAACCTTAAAAAAGATATTAGAAAAATTATCCTTACTAAATCCTTCTTTAATAGATTGAGGATCATTTGTTACTAAATTAAAAGTGTCATCACCATTATCGTATATTTCATATTCGAAATTATTAATTATTGCATAGTCACCAGACTTAAGCATAATTCCACCTCATTTATTATTTATTTACCGAAATGAATCTACCATTCCTATAAATGGCTACCAAATTCTCTTCTCCATTGATAACCTCAAATAATTCAGCACCATTTTGTGGTTTATAATAACTATTGAACTTCCACTCTGGTAATACCCTGCCATTTCCAGCTCCAGTAAATCCATTTTGCGTACATGGTGGACCGTCGTTATCGCTTCCTCCAAAACGTTCACCATAAGGAATATCTATATCATCGATATGGGATGTCTTAAATCTAATCATTGCATAGGAATTCTCACCCTCGGGGAAAGGTCTTGATCCGTCCCTAATTGTATAATCCAATCGAGATGTTTCAACGACATCATCATACATTCTCACATCAGCAACATCCTCTACCTTTGCTACATAACCGCCTATTTCTGTATACTCTCCTGAAAGGTACTTTGATATATCCTTTATCGGTAAAGTTTTTTGTAATAAGGTTGCTTTAGTAATGGGTGGTACCGCATCTCGAATTTTCCTCAAAATTGCTACTTCATCATCGGTTAACTCTAATTGTGGTTTTAACCGCAATTCATTGAAAAAATCCAATGTAATACTATGTTTTTCTAACTCATTGGGGATTTGTTGACTAAAGCCTTTCAAATCACTTGTTAGGTCAAATCCATATTTGTTATCTACTGCATTACTAACTTCCTTTGTACCACTTTCAAGGTTAACCCCATCAATCCGACTAAGCACATCTTTCAGCTTATTTTCCACCGCATGGGTATTCTCAGCAGGCATTCGAACCTTCCCAGTTTCACCCAAATCAACAGCAGCTAAGCCCATTCGCCGCGACCGGGTAATGTTTTTCGCTTGTGTTATAGCAGAGTCTACTAATCTTCCTGCTTCCAGTGTATCTTTTGTGATTTTATTTTTCATCACATTGGTAGTATCTATTATTACCGATGAGGCATTCTTCAAGCGTGTGACCGATTGCTGACCAGCGGTTTTTACCATGTTGTCGATATGAGTCATTCCTTGATGGATACTCCCTTTAACCCCTGTCCGCAATCCGACCGTTCCAATACTCTCCCCTAGATGAGCTAGACGGACTGTGCTTGAGAATTTCGTTAATCCGCTGACACCAGGAACAATATCCAATGGGGCCAATAGTCCACGAAACCACCGTTCGCTCGTCCCGAGCTCCCGGCCGGATACCCAATCCTCACCTGACACAGCTGTACTCAATTCAAGCGACCCATAAGTAGCCCCTAACGCCAAACCTGCTGGAGGACAAATAATCGTCGCCCCAACAATGACGACCAACGCTCCGATTTGAACCCAAAATTCCTTGTCTTCTTGTTGGTTTCGAATCGATTCGTACTCAAAGGCACGCGTATTTAGAACACCTTGTTGATATTCTTCTTGCGAAAAATCCTGGTCTGGATTAAGTTCTTTCCATGCATCGTATTCTAGCTTCATTTGTCCTGCATAAAAATTATCGCCACTGAACAAGTCATCAAGACTCACTTCAGTTTTTGGCACTTCTAATGATTGCGCCGGACCGTATTCGGTATAGACGAACTGTGTTTCGGTTATACCGATCCGATTTTTTGTCGTATAGTTCGAAATGGTTAAATCTCGCATTGCCTCGACAAATGCATCCATATCTTGATAGAATGGCTGATCAATGGTGCGGTCGACTATTTCTCCGACCTTGCCTGTGAAACTATGTAATATTTCAAAGCCTTCATAAAGTCCTTGGTATTTGCTTTTTTGACTTGTGTGGTGAAATGTTATAACCCCATCACTATCATTGTTCGCTATTGTCGACTCGGCATCCTCTAAATTATCGCTTAAATTTTTCAGATTATCGATCATTCCTTTGCCCCATCGGCCTAGACCGATTAAATCACCTATTCCATCTTTCATCTTTTCCCAGTCCGAAGGGATATATTTTACATCCATATAATAACCCCTTTTTTAGATTATTTGGCCATTACTGAATTACCAGTTTAAAAATATGTTATATGAACCTCCGCTTGGCCGCTCCTCATGTCTACCCAAGGGTTAATTACACCCCAATCAAATTCTATTGTATTTTTAATTCCCATTTGTTCGCCCAATAATTTAATTAACCATTTTCTATGTCGTTTAGCGATGGTTAAACCATCCTCTTCGATTTCCGAATAGGCCCTAAGGATAACTTTACTTAATTTTTCATTGGTAAATACTATTTGGATGAGAAATGAATCGGAATATATAGGTTGTGGAGACAAAAAATACACAAAACTAGTGGGTTTACCTTCTCTAATCTTAATATTCAAATCTTGGTTTCTAAAACTATCCAAAGTAGTCAGGCTTTTAATAGTAATCCCGCCAACTTCAAGCGTTCCTGCCATTAATTTATCCAATATCTTATTACCTGTCCTTTCTGGAACTTTTGCTATTTTACTCCACCTTAGAAATAAATTCGCTAAATGTATCAGCTATAAGGTATGTTACAGGCTCCAATTCAACCGACTCTTCATGATTCCAAATAACCACATTCGGATTTTCTCTGTTCTTCCTAAAATCCAGACATACAAAATCACCAGCAAACAAAACAGCAATAGGTAAAATATCTGCACCTATCAAATCTTCATTATCCGTCAATCTATCTTCAAGTTGCGTTAATGTAACATCCATATCATACATTCCTAATGGATTTTCTCTAGGAGTTTTTAATAAACATAAAAAGCGGTCTATTGCATATTCGAAGCCATTACATTTAAAAACTCCTGCTATTGGTCTTCCTCCATTATTTTCTTTCATAAAATCAACAAAATCTTTTGGAAGTTTTACTCTCCATATATTCTCTTTTCTCTCAAACAAATCATCTGTTGGTAACGGAAGAGTTATAGTCGACATATCTATTTTCATAGAAATTCCTCCTTAATAATCATCTAGGGGCATCTGCCCACATACCAGTTGACCTCCCACCTTGCCTGCGAAACTATGCAATACCTCGAAATCCTCATACAATCCTTGGTAATTGTTTTTCTGGCTCGTGTGATCAAAAGAGATAACACCATCACTATCATATTTCGCTATATCAGACTCGGCACCCTCTAGGTTATCAGTTAATTTTTTTAAATCATCAATCATACCTTTGCCCCAGCGACCTAAACCAATTAAATCACCAATCCCGTCCTTCATCTTTTCCCAGTCCGAAGGGATATATTTTACATCCATTAAATCATACCCCCAGTTTGGCAATGATTTGTTCAGCAATCGCTTGGTCTGTTTGGATCATCGTGTTGAGGATATCTATTACCAATGCAGCAGCACGGGAATAATTGTCGTGTAAATCCATTACCTTCTGGTTAGCTTCCGCATATACCTCCATCGCTTTTTTGGCTTTACCTTCTTGGTAATAGTCGAGGTTTCCCAACTTTTCAATATTGGGAGCAGCGTTGGTCTCTAATTCTGTAATAATGCCCTGTAATAATTGATATATCGTGGTTATTTCATCAGGATTAATATTAATTAAGTTAGAACCCCCCCCATCAGCTTTAAGCATATGACTTCGCCTCCTTATAAGGGAACTCCATTTCGTCAAATAGGACCTTCAAAAACCAATATTGACTAGCATGGTAATATTTTTTATTTACAGTATCGACCATGATTAACTTTTCATTTTTCGTAAAAATGAGCCACTGCTGATAATAGTGCCAATTATATCGATCTTTATGTTCCTCCTTAAGATGGAAGAATTCTAGATTCATAAACATCTCTTCCGGCTCAAAACTCTCGGTCTCACGTCTTTCTTGATTGGATAATTCCTTTTTTAAGAACGCTTTTTCCGTTTCAACCGGTTCTCTTACAATCACCGGAAAATGTTCACTTAACATTTTTAGAAGTGATGCTTTAGAGGTGATACGTAACTGATAAGACCCTTGTTTATCCAACTCTGCCAGCACAATGACCTCATCTCTTTCACGTTCCCGGAAGGCAAAGAGAAGATTATTGATACGAACGTATTTCTGACTTTGATGATAAAATTCAATGGTTTGGATGACCAGGGCCCCAGATTTTGTTATCTTTCCCTCCGGTGTGATGATTTTCTTCTCGATCAACCGATCATGTGCCTCTTTAAAAACCTCTTCGCCTTTTAATTGGTAAACTTCCTTCTCAGGTAAGCCAAAAAGAACTGTTCCACCAAATGCTGCTGCTAATAGGTATAATTCAGCCACTAAAAACGTATCAGTTGGTTGTTCGATCATAAATTCTTCACTTCCCTTACTGAGCCGTCTTGAAGGAAATCATCTACGTAGCCACCTAGGTTATTTAACGCTTTTGTTTGTTTTGCGACAGCGGACTTCAGATCATGATGATATTTCTGAATGATTTCCAGATAACTTAAAAAGGAATCTCTAGATTTCCCGCTCCATTCAGCTGAATGAAGGTAAGAAATTAGTTGTTCACAAGATTCATAGGTTTGTTCAATCGATCGCTCTAATGCCTTCGCTGCGGCCTTCGCTTCATTTACTTTATCCCCGTCAATTCTAACGCTCCCCACTGATCAATCGCTCCAATCTCTCCTGTAGCTCTTTCAATTCCTTTTCTCTTCTTACTCTTTCCGCTTCCGCCTCTTTAATGGCCAAATTTTTATAATGGACATATCGTTCATATGCCTTATTTTTCGCGGCAGCCAGTGAACTCCGCTTTTCCTGATCTGCCTGAAAACACTGCTTTAACTTTTCCGTTAGTTCTTCCCTGCTCATTTCAAAATCATTTGAAGGTATTTTTGAATTAGATAGATTCGGAATAGCACCTAGATATGAACTGTAGGCTGCATTTGCTTCTGATACCTTATGATCGTGTTCCGAAATGGCACTCTTGAGTTTTTCATACAGCTCGTAATAATCATCTCTTTTTCTCTCCGAATCGCTTTTAAACCAATCAAACATGGACAGTCACTTCCTCTCTTTTTACACTAGGAGCAGCAATTTTGATCTTTTCTGCTTTGCCCTGTTTAATGTAATAGGCTTCATATGGAAGTAAATTTGGCTCTTTATATGGTCTAGTTAGGACCTCAAGAATGTTCTGCTCCGTAATTCTTCCAATCAAGATGCCGGTCTTTTGTTTCTTCACCATGGTCGCGATATCATCGTATTGCCTTTCTAATGCGCCATGGACAGCTCCGACAACAAAATGAATGCCTGTGCGAGCTCCCGTGTCCATTAGTTTTACTAGAATCGATTGTTCTGTAAAGGACATCGATTCGATCACGAATGACACATCGGTTATGAAGACAACCATTGGGCGGATCTCCTTCAGAAAATCATTCCTAGTTGCACGGCCATTGGTGGCCATTTGAACTTGACGGAAGGCATCTTCCCTTGTTTCAAATAATTGCTGAAGCCGCTCGATAAACTCCTCCATTGAACCGGCATGGTCGGCATAAAGATTGACATTTTCCTTATACATTCTAAATCTTGACGCAGCATTGTCGATTAGCCCCACATCGATGTGATGATTAACTGAGATACTTGCTATTAGAGTTAGATAGGTTTGTTCCACTGCATCGATTCGATCACTTAAAAGTAAGGTGGTATGATCTTTAACGACACTTAATTCGACAGGTTCGACATTTTCAAAATCTACCGCAAACGGTATGCCGCCTTTGTTTAAAATGGCTTTGGTTTCCGGTTTCTCAATAAAAGCTGTGAAGTCAATGATTTCCGGAACCATTGGGATCGGCAATGGCAGCTCGCCCTTCCAAGCGTTTCGCATCGCTCGACTCTCTTCTTGAATATGTTTAATAATCGCTAGCGCATCTTCTCCTTTGACAGGAAGAGCCGTTTGAAATAAGGTTGGCTGCTCTAATTTAATTAAACCGCGTCCTGGAACTTCTTCAATCGTTAACTCTGTTCTTCCGACAATATTCCGCGGCTCCATACTATCAATCATAAACAACGAAATTTGATGCTTAATATTTGCCAGAACCGGTGCCCGCATGGCACTTTGCCGCCCAGCACTGATCACCATATGGATTCCTGTACTGACACCTTCCCGTGCAATCTGTGCCGCTATTCTCTCAAAATCGTCCCGATAGGAAGCATCGACGATGGAATCAAATGTATCGATGAGTAATACAATGACGGGGACTTCTTCCCCACTCGCCTGCTCATACATTTGAATATTTGCCACACCATACCTGCTTAATTTTTGTTTTCGCTCCTTTAACTCATTTTGCAGGCGGCGGAAAAGCTTTCCTAGTTTGATTTCCTCATCTACCATAATCGTATCGGCTGTATGAGGCAATTCCCGCAATGGCAGCAAACCATTCGTCCCGAGGTCGATTAAATAGAAATGGACTCTCTCCGGACTGTGCTGTCGAGCGATATCCATGGCCACACTTTGTAAAAAGGTAGACTTCCCATACCCAGGACTCGCAAACACAGAAAGATGGCCATCTTTAGAAAGGTCCAAGGTCAGTGGTTTTTGTGCTTGCCTTTCAGGCAGATCTAGAAAACCGAATGTCACTTCTAACAATCTCTTCTTTTGATCCCAAGCTTTTGTATAGTTCACTTCATTTAAATCTGGAAGGAAAATCCGCTCCTCTAATGGCGGCAGCCATGGTCTTTGAAGTTCAGCAATCCTTTTTTCCGTTGCATAGGCTTGAATATAATCAACAACCGCATCCAGTTCTGTTGGAACTTTTTTAATGTCTTTCTTATTTGATAGTCCACTTAAATCATGCGAGAGGATGTCATATTGGCCAAGTTCATTAATGGAGTAAATCGTTGTGTCCAGTAAGTCTTGTTCGTTTTTATCAGGAATATAATCAGCCCCGCTCCAGGCACTTTGAAATAGTTCATAAATTTCATTGTTGCCGACCTGTAAATAGGCACGACCAGGAAGTGTGATATTCGCCGCATCCGGCGTTTTCAAGATTTCTGTCGAATCGCTGGCGTTTTGAACTTTGAGTGCCAGCTTGAATTTAGAGTTGGACCATATTTGGTCATCCACCACACCACTCGGTTTTTGTGTAGCCAGAATCAAATGAATCCCAAGGGAACGTCCAATACGGGCTGTCGAAACAAGTTCCTTCATAAATTCGGGCTGCTCAGATTTGAGCTCGGCGAATTCATCTGATATTAAAAATAAATGAGGCATCGGCTCTCTAGCCTCACCTGATTTATACAGTTTTTGATATTGATTGATGTGGTTGACATCATGTTCGCCAAATAACCGCTGGCGCTTTTGTAATTCTGCTTTAATCGATGCAAGAGCCCGCATCGATTGCGTACCGTCCAAATTTGTAATCGTTCCTAATAAATGCGGGAGATTTTTAAATAAATTTGCCATCCCTCCGCCTTTATAATCAATGAGCAGAAAAGAAGCTTCATGCGGATGAAAGTTTACCACAAGCGAGAGAATATATGACTGAATAATTTCTGATTTTCCAGAGCCAGTCGTCCCAGCCACTAAACCATGTGGTCCATGTGCTTTTTCATGGAGGTTCAAATGGACAAGATCTTCTTTCCCACGCATTCCCAGAGGAACAGCCAGGCTTTTATAGGTTTCATTTTGTGTCCATCGCCCATCAATACCGAGCTCCTCCACTTTCTCTACACCATACATTTCGAGAAAGGTCACGCTTTCTGGAATCGAATTTTTTAAATTTTGCAGGTGATTAAGCGATGCCAATGCCCGTGAAAAATCTTCTTTATGAAAGCCTTCCGAAAAACGATCGGGTGTGAATCGTCGATTGACCAATTCACCTTTCTCAAGGATCATCATTCCGGTTGTGGCATCACGAATATCAATAACCGTTTTCACTTGTTCCGGAAGAGACTGCATGACATCCTGTACGAATACAAGAGAAACACCTAATTCACTCGGGTCTTCATTAAAGTATTCCATCACGGAATGATCCAATATCATTTTTTCATCGGTTATTAACACAACAAAATGAGGAGTGAAATGAACTTTTTCACTTTTATTACTCTTCTCATTGATAGCAAGCTTGCGTTCTTTTAATATCTGATAAAGGGAGTTAAGGACCTGATCACGAGAACGTTCGTGATAAACAAATCCCCTTACATTTAGTTCTCGTAAACTAGCATGCGGGAGCCAGCGCATCCATTCCCATTTCCCTTTTTCCTCTTCAGGAAAGATCGTGACAAACTGGACATCATGGTAACTGTGAAATAAAGCAGTCTGCATCACCAGCATTTGTAATTGTTCCAGCACAAGCGGACGCTGTCCAATGTACCCAACCGGTCCATTCATTAATGATGTCGCTGCCGGTACATCTTCTAATGTGAGATACTGAGCCCGAAGATTGCGGGCTGCATCCACCAGTTCATCCTTATCAAGGGTAAACTCCTCGATATTGAATTCGACCTCAAAGCTCGAATCACCCCTCCCTAATCCAACACGATACATAAGGAAGTCATGATGCAAGCTGGTTTTTTCATAAATTCGGGGATCAACCTTCATCGCCATCACACGCAATTGCTCCACATCTGGAAAGTGATAATAGAGGGCATGCCGCTGTTCTTCACTAGCTTGATATAATTGCTGTGTTTTCTGTTTCAAGTACTCGCGGTAGCTTATATCCCGCTCTTTTATATCTAAGCGGTATTGCTTCAGACTTTTTAGATAGGATGTGATTGAAAAAATGACCGTCGTTACTGTCATAGCAAGCATAATGATGATATAAAACCCATTCGACAGAAACAATGAGACCATGATCATCGCTGCAATCATCACAAGCGGCGGAACAATCACCCGTGCCAGCTGTTCACTCGGTTTTCCAGGTTTATTAGAGGGTTTAGCAATTTTTCGTTTTTCCTCTGGCTCACGGTATATAATCCTTGGTGAACGATGATAATCAGGGTAATGACTGCCGAAATCATGGTGAACGTCAAATAAACGAACTAATTTCGTTGTTATGATGGATTCGACTCCTAGAATTTCAAGGTCCTCCTGACCAATCTTCATCATCATCCCGTCAAAAAAAAGCTGATCTCCTGGTTCTAGCAGCACCACACCCGTTGCCCGAACATAATTGTGGTAAATTTGACCTTCAAAGATTTCAAGTTTAAAAGGATCGCCCAAATTCTCGCGAATCAGTACAAAATCGAGGGCAGCGTTCTCGATTCTTACATCATCGTAATCATTAGCACCAAAAGTAATACTATAGTTTTCTGTTGTATCGTATACACACCGCTCCGCTTCTTCCTTGATATAAACCTGGATCGGCTCGTCATGAGTGTTTAATGTAAGGCATTCGTTAACCTGCAGCTGCTGATTACCGATTGTGCATGCAGCTCCATCCCATATAATGGACAATCCTGGATTTAAATCGAGAAAGGTAATCGTGTTGGAACGATCATTTCCGACTGTTATTGTTTTTGGTTCATTTATCGTTAAATGGCATTTGTGCAAATGATCTTTATAGCTCAGCAGTAATAATCGTTGTGCCATCTTTCTCTCCCTCAGTTCTGCTGGTTTAGGATGGAGTCCAGACCATATTTATCAGCATATGTATTATATTGTTCTTGATATTTTTGAACCTTCTTTTCACGCTCTGTCCCACTTAAGTCAGGGTCATTTTTCGCCTGTTCGATTTGTTTGATTAGTCCATACATGATTAATTGAGGATCATCAATATACTTGGCAAGGTCGATCGTTCTGGCAAAATCGCCCCGGCCATTGTAAATCCAATACAACAAATAATTAGGATCACTTTTTATACTAATATTTTTCAAGATGACCTCTTTCTGATCTTCCGAAAGCTTCTCAGTTTTAATGAAAGAATAAGCAAGAACATACTTACTAGTATCTGGTAATTTTTCTGGTGTTTGATCTTCTAAATCATTAATGACGTCCCCATAATCTAAGGATAAAAAATGACGATCTGCTTCGAGGAGATCTTCCTGAAAAGGTGTTTTTACAAAACTCAGATAGACGAGCGGCACGGCCAATATAACGGCAAGAGCAATCATAGTAAAAGTTAATTGTTTAAACAGGCGAAATCGCTTTGCAGGTACATGTACCATGGTTTTTTCCAGCTCTATTTTTTCCTTTATGTACTGTTCTTCCAAAAACTTGATTAAAGCATCAAAATCATCTAGTTCACGCACTTGACGTTCAAATGGAGTATCCTTGGCATTTTTCAATGAACCAGAATAGAGCTCGTCAAAGGTATACTTTTTTGAAAATAAGGCGACGATTAAACATTTATATTGGAGTAATAATTTTTCTTCATTCAGCTCATGTGGAGGAATCAACTCCCGGATACCGCGAAACACGATAGATGGTAAAAGATTATCATCAAAAATTAGATTGTTGGGATGTAAGAAGAAGGTCATGCGCGTGGTTAGGATTTTTTTGAATCGAGCTAGATTGTACAACAGGCGTAGTTTATCTTTCCGGTTTAGCTTTTGTACATCTTCCCATGTGTTAGCCCTTGGGTCGACTTCAAAAGAGAAGGTAAATATATCGTCTCCTTCTTCAACCATTGCGGGTACGAATAAGTCTGAGTCGTTATTGATTAAAGCCAATTGGCGAACATCTTTTACTCGTGTTTGTGATTTCGGCAAGTTCAGCTGCCAGCTATTGTTAAGAATGAGAAACTTGTATGTGATTGACTCCCATTGGATGCTTATTTCATTCATGAGTTCTGACTCCTTCCTGCGAAACAGGCGCCATCTTCAGAAAGATTAGTGCCTGTTTCTATATACTTATAAAACTAGTAAAAGGTCTCCATTGGTTACCGGGTAATCGATAAGCCGATCGTCATCTGCTAATAAGAGATTTTTATTGGAAAGCTTTACTGCAAACAGTGGTGCCATTGTAAGATCCAGATTTAAGGTTTCTGCCAAATTCACCAGCAGTTGATTAATCGGTTGGTGTGCAGGAATTCTTACGTCATACTGCCCTTTGCCCCATCTGCTAAAATCAACGGTCACGTTAACATGTGTTTGACTAGGCATGGTGGCCCCTCCTTTACCCAAGCGTTTTTCTCATCATAGTAAAGATCCCGCCGCAGCCAATCACGACCATCCCTAAGAACGTCGTGATTGTTTTTGTGTTCAAAATACCACCTTGTTGATCCTCAGGCTCGTTCTCGGAGGGAGCTGCAGTATATTGAACTGTATAATTACTCGAAAACAGTACCTTTTCGGTATGTTTCAGGGTAATATCGGGCTTACTCGGCGAAACAAAAAGCCCTTGTTGTAAATCTGACGTGGATTGTTCCATTTCTATTTGTTTTGTTTTGAGGGCAGCCTGCGTTTGTTCCTTAAACAGGTTCGGCGCCAATTTTTCCAATTCCGTTTCTTGATAGTCTTGAGTTTCTAAGTTCTCTCTTTCAACTGCATCTTGGCCAATCCGGTCCGTTTGCAATCGAATTTTCCCGCTATGATCAAGAGTTTCATCCGCCAAAGGCTGGAGTGAAAACATAAAAAGGAATCCTGTAAAAACAGTGATAACACTACAGAGCTTCATTAATTCCTTCATGATTAACCTCCTCGCTTTTAGCCGAACGATTAAAGACAAACAAATGGCCGGCAAGGCTGACAACCGTCAGGGCTGCTAAGCCAAAAATAATCCACTTTGTATCAGCTGCTCCACTTCCAAACTTCATTAATAACGTCTCAATGTATTGCAAAGGTGAGTAGTCTCTTAATGTAGCAGCGGTAGAAAATTGATCAAAGTGACGTCCAAGTGCCTCGGTTAGGAATAAATAGAGGCTCAAAATCACCAAAAGGATAAACATCCCTGCCATTTTCAACTGCCGTAATAAATAAGCTGACACCATCAGCAATGTGACCATAATCAACGTGATTAAACCGATCCATTGCAGGGATTTCCCTTCACTCATTTGCAGTAAATAGGCTGACAGCGGTCCGATCACGATTCCCTCAACCAGACCAATACTCACAGTCATAATTGTGAGCGGTATATTCTTGCCAACAATTGTTTGTTCTCCCGCAAATGTGTCCTCTTGCAGACGTTTTCGCTCATGATTAGAGAGAACATAGGCGGTAAATAAGGCGACAATAAAACAGATCAAGACAACAAAGTAAGGTGTAAAGGTATCACCTGCAGCGATAACCCCAGCATTCTTGGTTTGGACCGGATTTGAAAGAAAGCTTAACAAATCTTCATTTGGCCGCTCACCTATGCGGCTATTGGCTAGCACCCCGGCGAAATTGTCAGCAAAGTTTTGGTCCTCTGCCAATTTAGTTGTTAAATTACTCGAAAGGTTCCCTGCTTGTTGTACTAAAGTCGTTCCACTGGCTTGAATTTCCTTCGCTTGACGATCGATTGCATCGAAGGTTTGATAAACCGAATCAGCGGAAGTTAAATTAGATTTCGACTGGTCCGCTAGGGATTGACTTGCAGCAAGCAGCGAGTTAAATTCATTTCCTATCGATAGAACTGCCTGTTGTTCTTCGTCCCCATTCAGCAAAACTTTTGCTTGTTCAGTTTGTAAATTAAGACTTGCTTCGCGCCATGCTCCCAAATCTTTTAACGTCTCAGAAAGGTTTGTATTTAATAGTTCCGCTTGTGCTGTTGTTTCGTTAATCCGCTCCGACATTTGGGCCGCATTTTGATTGGCATTGTCAACCAGCAGCATATATTCATCTATTTTGCCTTTTACATCTTCTGTCTGTTCCCGTATTTCCTCTGTTATTTGTTCAGCAATATAAGATGCTAACACATCGACAATGTCTTGCTTATTAAATAAATAATATAGTGAATCCCCATCTGCCATATCCGTCAGATTGGTTTGATTCAAATCATTAACTAGGTCCTGACGATTAAATTGATCTATGCCAATGCCAAAGTATAAATTATACAGAGTCAATAACTTATGGAAATCACTGACGGTATCGCTGGAAGCATTGATCAGAACACTTGTCGAATCCCCGGTAAGTGGTGACATCACTTGGTGGGCAATATGATTATTTAAAATTTGTAATCTCTCAATAATGCTTATGTCGTCATTGTCACTTGGTTGAGTCAACTCTTGATTTTCTACCGTCTTTTCGTTCGTCGTATCATTCGGACTTTTGCCCATTTCTTCAACTGTTATGGGCTGATTACTTTCATAGGACGATACGGATTGCTCTGTTTTCTTTTTAATTTCAGCTGAAGTTCCCTCTTCCGTTCCTGGCAGTTCTGGATGATCTACATCGGTTATATCCTTCTGATCGAGTTCCCAACTCCATGTAATCGGCTGGAAAACATCAAGGATGGCATCCATGTTTTTAAGACTCACATCAACTTTTACAGTGAATTGTCCTTCATCAGTTGAAGGCAGTTTAATTTTTTGGTACGGAAGAAACGACTCAGTATAATCCATTTCTTGACTATTTGGTAATGATAATAAAACTCTCTCAATCTCAAATTCTTTTGGAATCGATAGAGTAAATTCCTGCCCATTCTTTTTATTTTTCTGCAGGTTTACGGTATCTGTCAGAGTTACCCCCTTTGTCATCAAATCACTTTTGACTTGTTTTACTTTTTCAGACAAAGGAATCCCATTTGCATCACGATTAGGGGTATAACCAAACTCTTGATTGTATTTATTGGTGACAGCTATGACATTTTTTAGCTGTGTGATGGTTTGATCACTTAGGCCTAGGCCGTCTAAATCATTACTATCAAGTGTTGGCAGCAAATCAATTTGCTTTTGTAATGTATCCCGTGCATTTTTATCTGGAGCAGCAAACATATGACTTAAGGAAATATTTTGCTCTTGACCTGAACTATGTTTTATTTCGTTCTTAAGCTTATCGGCAATTAATTGCTCCATATCTGATGCCAATTTGTCCGACAGCTCTGCATTCATTTGATCCATTTTATCCTTCGTGTCCTTCAGGTACGCTTGAAGGGCGGCTGATTCGGTTAAAATAGTCGCCGACTGATTACCATTCTGGTGGAACTGGTCATTGATAGCCTTATTAGCTGACGTTAAATAATCTAATTGCTGCATGACATCGCCATGATTCATTTCACGATCTAACATATTAAGCTGGCCAGAGAAACCCTTTGTTAATAGACCATTTGCCGCTTTCAGTTTTGTAAAATCCACTAAGCTGGATTGGTAGGTATGGCTTGCGGTTACATCCTCACCCAGGCTAGTTTCAAACCCCTTTAATAGGTCCTGTAAGCCGGTAAAGCTCTCTCTCGATATCTTTGTGTTACTCTCAACAGCTCCAAACTGAGCGGTGTAACCGGATATGGGACGATGGATCGATTGATCATAGAAGTTCGTATATACTTGCTCCTTGTTTACCAATGTTCTGATATTGTCCTGAGCATCATGTAAATTGCCGATCACACTTGCGAAATAGACATCAATTATCTGGCGGTTAAAATCTCCCAGGATAGCGCTCGCCGTTTTCTCGGCTTTTGCTTTTATATTGCTGTTATCTGAAGCATTAATTTTGTAGTTCAATACCACCTGTTCTGGTGATTTCGAATCAATTGATAATGCCTTTTCTGTAAAATCATTCGGAATGACAATCATCATGTTGTAGACATTCCGCGCAAGGCCGCTTTCAGCCACACCACGGCTGACAACATACCAGTCATGTGTATCATCTTTCTCAATATTCTTGATAAATTCAGCACCGAATTCATAGTTCCTATCATTAAAACTTGCACCTTTATCTTCATTAACCAATGCTACGGTCATTTTCTGCTCATCTGTGTTGGCTTTGCTATTTGAAACTTGATTCAATGCCAGATAAGAGATGCCTGAAGATAGCGCAAGGATCAGAACTAGAAATAACAAGACACCCCGCTCAACCCTTTTCATCCACTCAACCCCTGAAATTTTTAGTATGTAATAAAGAAATGATTTCTATTTATATATAAAAATACTTTAATATGTTAGAAGACTTTTGAAATGGCCTGTTGTGGCAAACAAAGAATAAAAGCCACACAACAATTGTCGCGTGGCTTTTGGTTTTTTGGGAACATTGCCCCGAATGACATTCCACTTATCTAATGCTCATCTTTCATTTGACAGGCAAATGAATTAATTAAGCCCAAAATTCTGCGATAATTGCTCATCTTGTTGAGCAACTGCCTCTGCCGTCTTGTTCAATTGTGTGTTAATTTCTTGCATTAATTGAGCAAAATTTTGTACTTTTGGCTTCAACTGGTTAAACTGATCGTCAAATCTTTGGAAGGCACGACCTTCCCATTCACCACGAAGTTCATTTTGTAAATTAGTTAAGTCCCTTAAAATTTGCTCAATTTGTTGTGAACTTTGCCCATAGCGAGTCGCTTTAGCTTTTAACTCCGCTGGGGTCATACGAATTTGTCCAGCCACTTGTTCTCCATCTCCTCTGCCTATAGTTTGCCGTGGAATTAATTAATCACTAATTCCAGACAATAACACTACGTTGGAAGTAAATTCCTATCTATTTATTTAACATAGGATCTTGGAACATTCAAACGTCTCTGGAAATGGGTGGTATTTCGTCTAGTACTTTCCTTCTAATTTACATTGAAACTGGGAATTTTCAGCCGGAGGATAAGGGGAATATGATTCTTTCTTAGTAAGACAAAGGGTTGGTTTTTAGACTATATATAAGGAATTATTAAAAATTGTAGCACTATTTACCTGTTTTTCGAGTTAGAACGGGTTCCTTGCACAGTTCCAAATACACAAACTTTACTTGACAAGACGATGTGATAAGTAGCTATGTTGATACGAAGAAATGAAAAAAGAGGCTTCTCATAATTACCATTACGAGAAGCCTCTTTCAAAGAGTAAAATATTTGTCATTTTTATAAATTTGCATTCAAACTTTTGCAATTTCTATCTCATAACCACTTGGCAATGCTTCAATAGCTCCTATTTTTGTACAAACAAGCGCTCCAACCTTATTTGCAAAAGACACGATGTCATGGAGCTTATCAAAATCATTACTAATAGTTTTGATTTGTTCAGAGTCAGCAAATCTGTATAAGGCTGCTCCGACAAAAGCGTCACCTGCACCTGTAGAATCAATGGATGTAACCTGAATGCTGTTAACAATCTCATTTTTCTTTCCATTAGACAGCAATGTACCTCTTTTACCAAGCGTAACTGCTATTATTTCCGCTCCCATTTCATGAAGGAGACTAACACCTTCTTCATGATTTTTAGTCTCTGTGATAATCTCCAATTCCTCATCACTTACCTTAACAAAATCACTTAAAGCAATTGCTTTTTTGGCAATTTTGACAAACTCATCGACTCTTCCCTTCCATAAATCGCCTCGATAGTTAGGGTCAAACGAAATAAATTGTCCCTCATCTTTAGCATTGGAAATAAGATTTAGGTAAGTGCTGCAAAATGGCTCAGATAACATAGCTGTCGCCGAACCAAAATGGAGAATCTTTGCATTCCTTATTTTATCTTGATCAATATCGTCTAAGGTCAAAAAAGCATCTGCTCCCCTATGGAATACAAAGTCCCGCTCTCCACTTTTCTTTAATGAAACAAAGGCTAAAGTGGTTGGTACTTTCTCATCCATGACAAGCATAGAGGTATCTACGTTTGCAGCGTCTAATGTTTGTTTCAAGAAATCTCCAAATGGATCCTTCCCTACTTTTCCGCTAAACGCTGCGTCCCCGCCTAATTTTGCAATGGCAGCTGCGACATTGGCCGGTGCACCACCAGCACTTTTTAAAAATTGACGTCCCTTTATTAAATCCATGTCAATATCCGTACAAAAGAAATCAATTAATAATTCTCCAACACAGACAACTGAAAGATTTCTAGTTATATTATTTTGCACATCTATCACACTCATTTACTAAATTTAAATTTTTATATAAAGAATAATTAAACTGGTTGTTTTGATCTTTGCTCCAAATCTGACATCATATTTTTATATTTTTTCTCTGTTAACGGATAGAAGCTTATGATTAATACAGCAAGTAAAATAAAAAGTCCTGGGATCAATGCATTCATATTTTTAATAGCATTTAGTGAAGTTACTGTCTGTTCTGCATTAGGTACATAGCCTGCTATCCCTAAATAAATGGCAGAGAACGACCCCGCGAGGGCAACTCCTAATTTATTAGTAAAACTCATGCTGGAAATAACCACGCCATCAGCCCGAACTCCAGTTTTCCATTCAGCATAATCTACACAATCGGCAATCATACCCCAAGCTAGCGTATTTAAAGGAGTGGTAAAAAAGCCCGAAGCAAATAACCAAAATAAAATTAACGTAACTGAAGAATATGGAGTAAAGTGCAGCCCGATGTACGAAATAAGAGATATAGCAGCTGAGATAATCATCACGTTCTTTCTACCCCATTTTTTTGAAAATACAGGGATAAATAAGTTACTGATTAACGCTGCCCCAAAAAATAAAACGGTTCCCCAAAACACTAATTCCTTTTGATGGATATTGTACGTAAAGTAGTACACCATGGTACTAAGTTTAATATTAAATCCAATAGCAAACGCCAAAAATGATGAGGCTAGAATTAACAAAGGCTTGTTCTTAAATAAAACAGATAACGTCATTTTAATTCCATGTTTCTCGCTCTTTTTGGGGACAATTCGCTCCCGTACTGTAAAAAAGCTAAAGAGGTTCAAAACGATACTTACCATCGCATAGACTAGAGCAGTCATCTGAAATCCAAGTTCTTGATTCACCCCTCCAAATGCTGTTGCAAGTGGTGTTGCAAATGAAATGGATAGTAGGATTCCTATATAAACCAATATCATCCGAGTAGTTGTTAATACGGTTCGTTCTTGCACGTCATTAGTTATCCGCGCTGTTAAGCTGTTAACTGGAATCGTTTGCATACTAAAGGACATTCCTAGCAAAATATAGGTAACATACGCATAGATAATGTTTCCAGTCGGGCCAAAGTGAGGGTTGGTAAAACACAGGAAAGTGAATAACGCGAACGGAAGGGAGACCCCTAATAAATATGGTCTTGCTTTCCCCCAGCGTGTGTTGGTCTTATCTAAAATCATCCCCATGATTGGGTCAAAAATAGCATCTAAAATTCGTACGACAAGGAAAAGAGTTGCAATAACCGCAGGGTGAATCCCACCGACATCCGTATAATAGAAAAGGAGATAAGCGTTAACAAATTGGAAAACAATATTATACGACATATCACCAAGTCCGTATCCAAATCGTTCTAACCAGGATAAACCAGTACTAGTATTACTAGAGCGGGAACTATTTTTGCCTTTGGCCTTCAATCCTGCTAATTGTCCTGTTTCTATCATAGATTATACCTCTCCATTCGTTCAGTTTTAGTCATTCGGATAGACTATAATTTTTAAACATTCATTTTTAAAATTAAGGGCTCGTTCCATCGCTTCACGTGTGTCAGCTAACGAATATCGATCCGTCACAAGATGCTTGGTGTCAACTATGCCAGAAGCAAGGAAGTTGATCCCTTTTGGATACGTGTTTGCATAACGAAAGATGCCATAAATATCAATCTCATTGTCCGCGATAAATGGTACATTTAGTGGGATTTCATTCTGGGAAGGCAATCCTACAATGGCAAGTTTTCCACCTCGACGAACGGAAGCCAGTGCGGATTGCAGTGCTGCTGGATTCCCGGCTGTTTCCCAAGCAACGTCAACCCCTCTGCCATTTGTAATGTTTTTGATTTCCTCGAGTGGTTCCTGATCCCGAATGTTGATAACATGAGTTGCCCCCATTTTTTTAGCAGCCTCAAGTCGTAATGACTCCAAATCAGTCACTATTATCGTGCCTGCCCCAAATGCTTTGGCTGCACCGACAGCCATTAACCCCACTGGGCCCATTCCCATAATGGCAATGCTTGATCCAGGTTGAAGTTTCGTTCTCATCGCTGCATGAATTCCAACAGAAAAGGGTTCGATTAGGGCAGCATCTTCAAAGGATAGTGTATCCGGGATTGCGAAGACAAAGTCTTGCCGCATTTTTATATATTGTACAAATGCACCGTCTACTGGTGGCGTTGCCAAAAATTCTACATCCGGACAAAGGTTATAACGACCCTCTTTGCATGCTTCGCATTGTCCGCAGGTTACACCTGGTTCAACCGCAACACGATCACCGACTTTAAATCTATTAACAGACGTTCCAACAGCAGCAATCTCACCTGAGCATTCATGGCCAAGGATAATCGGCTTCTCAACGATGTATTTACCAATCCTGCCATGAGTATAATAGTGTAAATCCGAACCACAAATTCCAACGGCCATTACTTTAATCAAAACTTCATCGTGACCAATTTGCGGGACAGGCAATGATTCAATTGTAATTTCTCTTGTACTGTGCATAATTGCTGCTTTCATGTGTGTAGGTAGTGTGTTTTTCATTATAAAATTCCTTTCTTTTTGTAAGTGCATACATTTTATTTCCCTCTGTTATATTTTGATTTTACTTGCTGCCCCAATGATCTAGTAGCTTTTTACACTGTATAAAAGTACAGCGGCACTGTACTTTTTAATTTTTCATATACAAAAAGAGATGGATTGGTAAAATAACATAATAGGAGGTGTGAGGCATTATGGCTGAACTTGAGGACCAGAAAGATTTTGCGGAACTGTTATCATCTGGTGTTAAGTCTTTAAAACTCCATCCTGACTTTAAGATCAGAAGGAAAAAAAATGAAGTTAATACATCCGGACAATCTTACTTAGACAAAGTCGCTTACCAGCTTGGGGTCTCTTCTAACACCATTAAAAGCTGGATAGGGCAAATGGGCCCCAAATATATTCCCGGTCGAATTGACGACGGCAAATTATTTGGAATTATCTGGATTGTAATCCAAAAGAGTGACAGGAATATACAGTGGTTTACAAAACTACTTGAGACTACTTCCATACCTGTAATTAAACCTGCATTACCTATCTGGGTCGTTTCATGTCTAAAAAAAGCTAAAATCTTACGAAATAACGGGGCATTCGGTGCACCGCTTGATGAAGACATTGAAAATGTAATTAATCGATTGTTTCCTGATAAGCAAATAAGCAATACTATTACACCTAAAGAACAGCCAATGACGCATAACTTGCCAACTCGCTGGTCAGGGGGCTTCATCGGTAGGAGCTTTGACTTAGAAGCTATTCGTCAGTGGGTGCTTTCTCCTTCACCAGTATGTACAATTACTGGTTGGGCTGGCATGGGAAAAACGACCATCGCGCTTGAAGTAGCCTATGCCTGTGTTGGGGGAAATCTCCATGGGGATTCTGTTAATGTCGACGAAAATTGGCCAACATTTAGATCCATAATCTGGGTAAGTGCTGATTGGAAAGGGTTAACCTTTAGTGATTTCCTAAATACAATTGCCTATCAACTAGGACGCGTAGAACAAATAGATAAATCAATTAATGAAAAACGTTTTGTTGTCCGTAATGCATTGGCGAATTATTCTCGGCAAGAACCGGTATTGCTGATTGTAGACAGTATTGATACTGCCGAAAGTGATATTCACGATTTCATTACCAATCTCCCACAAGGTGTTAAAGTAATCCTAACCTCTCGTGAGAATTTGTATCAAAAATATCGGGAAGCCTTTCGGGAAATGGTTACCATTCAGCTGAAGGGTCTTGAAAAAACTGAAGCTTTTGATTTTTTTACTTATGAAGTACGCCGTCAATTACAAACTTGTAACTCTCCAGATAAGCGAGAGAAGATAGAACAGTTATTGAATATATCTCTTGAAATCCAGCACCAGTTGTTTTTAGCGACTGCTGGTAACCCTAAAGCTATTGCACTCAGCATAGCCTATATTTCAGACGATGACATTCCTGCTCAACAACTTATTCAGGAATTAGGGAAAGCCGGCTACACATTGTTGGAAATGTTTGATTTCCTCTTTGGGCGCACATGGAAACGCTGTGATGAAGATACCCGGCGTCTATGGCAGGTGCTATGTTTTTTCAGCAAACCTCCTGATGAAGAGAGCTGGGCTGCAGCCGCTGGATTAGATGTTCGAAATTATTATTATGCTGTTGAACAGATGCGGACCTTTGCCCTGATCCAACCAGAGCGGATAGAAGGGAAATTATATTATCTTGGGCATCAAACCGTAGTGGCTTATGGCGAGCAGCACTTGTTAGAGAATCATGACTTTGAAAAGGAAGCACGCAGTCGATGGAGCCGATATTATATTCAGTACTTAGAAACCCATTTAAAACGGGAGCAGCTAAATTCTGTTTATTGGAGTTACCTGCTTGGTCGTGATTTGGATAAAATCAAGAAAGAATGGCCGAACATACTTAAAGTTATAAAGTGGGCAAGCCAAGTTCCAGAAAAGGAGCTGCTAATTGATCTAGTAACACGCATAAGTCACTTTTTAAGTCGGATTAACTTGCCGCTACGAATCGAGTACGGACTGAAAGCCGCTGATTATGCCAACCAATTGGATAAAAAAACGCATGAAGCTTTTCTTCGAATTGATACAGTAGGCTGGGCATTAATAGAAGTCAATGAATTGGATGAAGCCCTTCAACAAATTGAAGCCGGGCTTCAGATACTAGAGCATTTAGATTCTAATAATGCGGATGTTTTTGATTTAAAGGTTTGGGGACTTGCCTTAAAATCCAGACTGTTCTTAAAATCAAGCGATAATGAAAAGGCAGAAGCAATTTTAAGAGAAGTCATAGATATATCCGCGACCCCTATTATCCAACATAGAGTTTTATTAGTTCGCGGAGACTTAAGCTTGTTGCGAAAAAATTATGAAGAGGCAATCAATTTATACGAAGCCGCTAATCAAATCAGCACAATGTATGGCGGTGAAAAGACGATTGAAGCATATTTTAATTTAGGTTTAGCTTATGTTAATTGCTACGAATTTGAAAAGGCAGAAGCAGCGTTTGATAATATTCTCTATCACAAAAATAAGGCTAATCAGATTGAGCTAATATATTATCATTATGGGATGGCCCAAATGTTTTCTAAGAAAGGCGATAATGAAAAAGCACTGCAATCAAATCAAATCGCTATTACCCTTATTGATTCGTGGGAACCAACCATCAGTATTCGAAAAGAAGTAGAACAATTTAATGATGTAATTGAAAGTAATTTACATATTTAGCCGTGTTTTAATAAAGGCCAAAGGCTTGGCAGTAAATTTCAACAATAAAAACCACTCCTAAATTTTATTAGGAAGTGGTTTTTTATAGAAGAAAATAGTGGCATTTTGTCGCTTTATACTCAGAATTTGTAGATATTTCCCGGGAATTTGTTGAAATTTGGAGGAATGTCCGTATCGCGTACCGATATAAGCGCATTAATGTCGGATTGAAGAACGATACACCAACAACCCTATTAAAAACTCATATTTAATTCGTTATATCGCCGGGCGATACGATACAGGTAAGCAAAAAAAAGCCTAAAACAGGCACCTTATTTTCGGAATATGGAGAAAAGCCTCTCCCATTTTTCTTTAGGTTTTTGTATCGCTTCTTCTAAACGTTTATTAAAATCATTTTGTGAACGCCATTCTTTTTCCAGTTCGTCCCGCATATTTTGTATTTCTTTTTGTAAAAATTCACTTTTTTGTATTTCTTGCTGCAGCAAAGTTTCGTAATGGTTATTTTGTTGTTCCGTTAATTTTTCAATTTTCGCATGAGTTTTTTGCGCTGAATTAGCAATACCGGAACTTATAACATGGTGATCTTGCTGGAGTCGGGAAACCGTTAGTTTAAGCTGAGACATATCGTTTGTCAGTTGGACATTCATTTCACGCGTGGCGGCAAGTTCATTGACCAAAACCTTTAAAATCTCTTTTAATTGATTAGGGTCTTGGGGTAAATTTTCATATGTATCGGGTACCGCAATTTCCGTTTCATTGAAATCTACTAATCTTTCCTTTTGTTGATACGCAAGGTCTTTAGCTGTATCGTCTAGGGGCTTATCCGTATCGCGTAGCGCTATAAGCGCTCCGATATCAGATTGAACAAAGATACGCCGATCGCCATCTTTTAAAAACTCATATCCATTCCGTTCTAAGATTTGGCCATACTTTCGAACAGTTGGTGTTGCAATCCCAACTTCTTCTGCCACTTCCTTGGATGAGAAAGCTCGTTCATTCGATTGTATATCACGTCGCATATCGGACCTCCTTTTCTATTAAATATGAAGGTTTATTGGTTCATTTGCAAGATATATCGCCCAGCGATACGAAACAAAAATAAGAACAGATCAGCCCTTTTTTGATGCTATCTCGAAAACATCAAATTAAAAGCGCTCCAAATGAACGCTTCTTTCTACTCAACATCGAAATTCTCCTGTATAAATTCCATTTCCTCTTCAGGTGAGGCTATGCCATTAGCCTTTCCAACCGTGCCACCCTGCAGCGACCAAATGGCATTGTGGTTAATAACCACATTATCAAAATTGCCTTTATCCCAAGATCTTAATATATTTAAATATAAATCAGCATTTCCATACTTTTTCTTATTTGCTTCCACCACTTGTAGTAATCTTTTAACCCGTTCAGGCGTTAATGGCAACGCACCCCATTTTTTGTTCGCTAATACCTTTTGATGTGACATATTATGTATGGCTTGCTGAACAGAGTTTTCACTCATGCTAAACGGAAATTCACGATCAACCTTATTATTTTGTTCATTTACTTGGACCACTTTTTCGCCACTAGGTGCAGTTCCTACCCTAACAGTGACATTTTCCTTATCAAGATATAAATAACCCCCAATTAATACAACCACGAGTACTACTGGGATCCATATTTTTTTATGTATTTTTTTCATAGTTTCTCCTGCTCCTCTAATGTGAAGGTCTGGAACACCGCTCCGTCCCTCCAAGATAGGCTTTAACTATAATAATTCAACATTTTCCCTTTACTTTCCTTTAATACCTTTTAAAAAGTCTCAATTACCGAATTTTTAACAACAAAAAACCATTCCCTAAATTTATTTAGGGAATGGTTTTGCAAGTGATTAGAAATTTGAGATTTTTAAGAATTGTACTATGATAAAATTAATTCCATTATTTGAGTAGGCAAGAGTATGGGACAGTGACCCTTACTCTTACACAATTAAGAATTACCTAAGGAGTGGTAGAAATGGCACGTGTTTTATTTATTAATGCCGGATCAGAAGGACATATCAATCCAACTATTGGAGTTGTACAAGAGCTTATTTCGCGCGGCGAAGGGGTAGTGTACTTTACGATAGAAGCTTTTCGAGAGCGAATTGAGAAGACGGGAGCAATTGTACGAACATTGGACGGTCAAAAATTTATAACAGCCTTTATCTCGGGTGGAAGAAATTATTTACTTGAAAGAATTAACGGTCTTTTACTTACGGCAGATATTGTCATACCTAGCGTGCTTGAACAGATTGAAGGAGAACATTTTGATTACATCATCCATGATTCCATGTTTGGTTGTGGACGTATACTTGCCCAAATTCTTAAACTTCCGGCAATCAATTCTTGTACTTCCTTTGCGCAGACAAAGGAATCATTCGATCAAATGTTGGAACAGCTTTCTAAAAACATTCCTACAGAAGTGGGTAAAGAAATAAACGATGAATATCAAATCCTGACGGCAAAGGTGAAGGAAAAATATGATGTCGAGATCCATTCTCCTTACGAGGTTTTTTGTAATCCTGCCCCACTTACAATCGTTTACACTACAAGGGAGTTTCAACCTTTTGGTGAAGCATTTGACCAAACTTACAAATTTATAGGTCCATCCATCTCATCACGATTAATTCAAGAAAACTTTGACCTTACAGCAATCAAGGAAAAAAGACCAATTTATATTTCACTAGGTACTGTCTTTAACCAAGCCATTGATTTTTATAAGCTTTGTTTCGAAGCATTTGGAAATAGCAATCACACGGTTGTCATGTCGATCGGGAAACAAACCCCACTAATCGATTTAGGAGAGATTCCCCAAAACTTCATTGTAAAAAAATATGTTCCACAAACAGAAGTGTTAAAATACACTAAATTATTTATTACACATGGTGGAATGAATAGTACCCATGAAGGTCTCTATTACGGGGTTCCGCTCATTGTAATCCCACAAAGCGCGGATCAACCGATCATTGCCGGGCAAGTTGCCAATATCGGAGCCGGTATTAAATTACAAATGGAAGGATTGACTGCAAATCAACTACGTGAAGCCGCAGAACATGTGTTAAAAAGCCCATCTATCCATAAAGCTGTTTCAAATATAAGGGAATCCTTTCAAAAATCGGGTGGATATCACCAAGCTGTTGATGAGATAATCGAATTTAAAAGTCAATATGATATCTAAATATATGAATTTCTCTGCTGCCATTATTGGTGGCTTTTTTTAGTGGTTACAGCAATTCCTTTTTTAATCATCCGGATATTTCACAAGATGTGGAAGATGAATTGGAATTCTTTAATAGTTACGTGAAGGGTGAAGGTAGGTTTCAAGCAACTGGAACGTACTAGAAACGATAATTATAGACATATCCAGAGCTTACTAATAAAAAGACTACCTCCTAGTTTTTAGGAAGTAGTCTTAACTTTAGAAAATGATGATATGGACTTAAGTTTTAATAAGAAAACAATACATTCTTTTCTATAAGTGTTTTTTCAAGTCTTTTCAGCTTTTTAATCGATTCTTCTGATGTCCGTTTACCAATTTCAATTACCAATGCATCTAACAATGCAATAATAGGTATTACTGAAAATTGTTCTTCACTAACTTCTACTTTCAACGTTACAGACGCATATGAAATAATTGGGCATGAGATATGGTCTGTTATCAATATAATGCTATGGCCTAGTTCATAAGCCAGCTTAACGGCTTCGATAATTCGATTAGTGTATGGTTCAAATGCAAAAACCACTAAAATTTCATCCTTTTCAAATTGCAAAATCCTATCATAAATCACTTCCGTATCATGGCCTAGTTGCCTTATCCTAGGATAGAATTCTCCAAGCAATAGTTCAAAATATAATGCAGTTGCTTTGTACGGTCGAGTACCCAAAACATTAATATAACTTGATTTTACAATGAAATCAATTGCATTTTCAAAATTTTCCATTAAATTAGAGTCTAAGGATTTGTTTAATAAATTAACTGATTCTTTCCAAACTTGTACTAAAGTTGAAACGCTCCCTCCTTCTTTTTGAATATCTGTAATAGAATTCTTTAATGTCCATCTTGATTCGGAAGGAAACGATTCATCGTAGATATCTTTTCGTAAGTCATTAAAATTTTCATACCCTAAGGTATTTACTGTACGCATAACAGTTGAAATTCCAACTTTGGCATTACTAGCAAGCTCTTTAATTGTTATCAAACCTATTGACTGATGATTTTTTAGAATATAATCGCATAACTGTCTTTGTTTTTTTGGTAAAGAATCTTTAATATCAACTATTTTATTAATTGTCGTTCTTGGATTATCTAAACTCATTTATATCCCTCTTTTTACCTTCAATTTATAAATTATCCGTCAACATTGATCCACCTTGAGTCCATTATATCTCATATTCGAGAAAATGGCCCAATTCAAAAAGGACGCCTACTGAATGGCGCCCGTTCGTATTATAAGGTTTTGTTATATCACCATGTTCAAAATTGTGACGACGAAAATTTTAGAATTGAAACAGGATTATTGATCGAATTAAGGTATCTTCTAAACTCCTGGACTGAAAGGTTGACTGTTGCTGTGTTTACATTAGGATGAAAGTTAATTGTGTCTTTATCAAGTAAATCACTGTCTAATACAACCTGTACATGGTTAGTCGTATCATTTAACAATCCGAAAGCGCCGACTGCTCCAGGATAAACTTTTAAATATTTATTCAGTCTTTCCGGAGAACCAAAACTTAACGGAGTGCTATTAATAAGCTTAGATAAACTTTTTAAATCTACATCCTTATCTTCTGATACAATCATTAAAAAATGTTTATCCCCTTTTCGATTTCTTAAAAATAAATTTTTAGTATGTCCTCCGGGAATAGTGATATCCAAATTACGTATTTCTTCAACTGTAAAAACAGGAACATGCTCATACCTTTTAAAGGAAATTTTTAGTTGTTCTAAAACATCATATACACTTTTTTCCTGCTCTAGTAGTATCATGTTGTGCTTTCCTCCTCTCAAGTGACACATTTTAAAAATTGTATATCAACAGCTTTTCTTAGCCTTAGACCTTCCACCTGCGACAAGAATTGCTGAATACAAAACCAAAGCGATTCCTAACACCTGCCATCCCCGTAGATGTTCTCCAAGAAAAAGTACTCCAGTTACTACTGCAATGATGGGTTCTATCGTTGCTAAAATGGAAGCCTTACTTGCTTCTAAATGTTTAAGTCCTGATGTGTACAAAACAAAAGCTGCAACCGTTGCTACTAACGCTAACAACACCGCTGACATCCAAACATCTACATATTGAAATTGATCAATCTTTTTTATTATGTCACTTGTCAATAACATGAAAATACTCGTATAAAGAAATGTGTACGTTGTAATTGTCAATGCAGAATACCGTTTGGTTACAGGTTTACTGAAAATACTGTACAACGCATAACAAAATCCAGATAGAATCCCCATTAACAAGGTTTTCATATGTATACCTTCTTGGCCAAGTGGCAGTAGACCTACAACAAATGCACAACCTATAATAGCAAGAGCAAGTGACCAGCCTTTACGAATGGTCAAGGGCTCTTTAAAAAAGAGCCGAGACAGGATGGTTACAAACAGTGGACCTGTATATAATAGTGTTACTGCAAGGGATAAACTCGATTGAGAAAAAACTTCAAAATAAAAAAAATTAAATAAGGCGATACTAAAAATTCCCGCACTTGCGAAAAAAATATGATCTTTTAATCTGGTACGTAACTGATCACGATAAAATGCTGTCATAAGTAGAATTAAGATAACAAAGGTAAGAATACCCCGAATGGCAACTACGTCCCAAGCCGTGAAGCCGCGAGCATACAATGGGGCAATAAATAAACCAATAAGTCCCCAACATACCGCACCAGCAATTGTAATGATGTAAACTCTTAAACTCGACAGTTTTTCCATTTTATGCACCTCTTATTTCCATAGAAGGAATGACTCCGATTAATCACTTTGCCACTAACCGGGTCAAACCCTCCCCAGAAACTCAATGGTTTCTGCTGTTCCACAAACTTTCACTCTTTCTATTTAACCGCTTTTCCTATTAAGATGCTTTCTGGCCGCCGAGTAGTGCCTTTGTTTATGGAGCTAGATTCCGATAAACTCATATTCTTTGTTTCCGGGGCCATGATAAGCGAGACTAAAAATCCAATGAAAAACAATGCCCCACAAATATACAACGTAGCTGCCAAACCAAAATTAGCCAAAATGGCTGGGAAGAAAAACGTACCAATGGCAGAGGCGATTCTGGTTACCCCTGTGATAAAGCCCATTGCCGTCCCCCGAATATGGGTTGGGAAAAGTTCATTCGGATAGATCCAATCATGGGCTCCCATCGCAGTATTAAACGTTCCATATATAATAAAGAGAACTACGATAAAAATAAACGACATATTCAATCCAGAGGTTGCTCCCAGTACGAATAAAGCGATGGAAGATACTAAAAATGGAAAAATAAGTGTAGGTCTCCGTCCATATTTTTCAACTAAATAAAGGGCAGGAAGCAAGCCAGCAAGATAGACAATATTAATGACCGCCGCCCCCAGATATTCCCTCGTTCCATTAGCAAAACCAAATTGTTTAAGGATCTCAGGGATATAGGTTCCTATTCCAAAGGTGGGGATAACTTGAAGCGACCAGAAAACAGACACGAAAAATACCCATTTTCCATAACCATTTCGAAATATATCGAGAAAGCTGGTTTTCACCTTTGTCTCTGGTTCGTTCGACATGATGACATGATCCCCGAATATTTTCTGAATAATAGCGTTTGCTTCTTTTTCCCTTCCTTTGCTAGCCAGCCAATGAGGGGATTCTGGCATATTTAAACGTGCTAAAAGCATGAGGAGTACTGGGATCGCAGTGCTTGCAAGCATCCATCTCCAGCTCGTATCACCTATGGACAGTAAAAAGTAACCGACCAAATAGGAAATGGCGTAACCGACATACCAGAATCCATTAAGCCCTCCAAGTAAGGCACCGCGTTTTTTTTTCGGAGAAAATTCCGCCATCAAGGCCCCTGCAATGGGATAATCTGCACCTACAGCAATACCCAAAATAAATCGTAAAATAACCAATTGCATGGGATCATTGATAAAAAACTGAAGGATTGACACAATAAGCATGATAAGCATGTCGATGAGAAACATCGTCTTCCGGCCAATAAGGTCTGTAAGATAGCCTCCAATTATTCCCCCAACAAACATACCCCCAAGAGTTGCCATTCCAAGCAGACCAATCATGGTTAAAGACATATCGAAATAAGACTGCATGACAGAAAGTGCTACCGCAATAATTCCGATAATATACCCATCGATGAATGTACTCCCACTGGCGTAACCAAACATTTTATAATGGAATCCACTTAACGGCAGTTCTTCCATTGTGCGGACTTTATTCATAAATTCCCTCCTGTTATGGCAATGATTTTTTATTTTAAGATCAGTTCATTCAAGTGAAATATCACAGATGATTTCTCAAATCACACGGTCCTCGTCTTTAAGATATTGTAACTTTTCAATCTCTAAAGTCTAACTGATATCCGAAGTAAACGTTTGCATTTTACGTAGCAATTGAGAGAATTAGTATAATTTCAATATGAGATTATCTAATTCACTCAACAAGATTATTATTATTAATTAAAAACCACAGCCCTTAATTTCTTCTCTTTTTGAGATTCAATAAGCCCGAATTCTAGTAAACTATTAATATTTTGTGCTGCAGTGAATCCTGTCTGAATAGCTGTTTCAGTATAATAGGAGCCTAAATAATCACCTGCTAGGAACAATCGACCCGCAGATTTTGTTAAAATTGGTTGTAGTTCTGCACGACCTGGGAAAATATAAGCTGATCCGAATGGAAATTTCATTACGTGAGCCTCCACTACATGATCACTAAAACCAGGAAATATTTCATTTAGATCTTTCAATTTCAATTGAATAATTTCCTCATCAGATTTATCCATTAGACGACGCCCGCTTTCCCCCGGTGAAAAGGTCATAAAACTACTGCCTGGCTGTCTCTCAGTTTCCGTTGAACGGACTAGATTCGATTGATGAAGAATAATGTCAAATGACCTTTTAGGCGTAGCAAAAGAATACACATCATCCCAAACTTGAGGTCCTGTTTCATTTGTTAAAAATGCTGCACTAACATGTGGACCATATTTAACCTTACCAAGAGCGTCTGCGATTTCTGGGTCAATGTTTCTCGCTATTTTTTTTGTAATGGTGGCAGGAGTCGCGAGTACTGCATAACGTGCCTCCACCACATGCTTCACGCCATTTTGAATATAGTGTACGACAACACGGTCTTCTTTCTGAAGAACTTCTGAAACGTTTGCATTTAGTTGAACCCGTTCACCTAATGTTGTTGCAATCGTGTTCGTAAGCGTTGATGGTCCCCCAACAATATTTCTTCCTAACCCATCATCTTTGTTCCATACAGTGTGGAAATATCCTACACCTGATCCTGCAGTCATAGTCTCAGGACTGCCGGTCGAACGGCTAACAGTAGGTCTAAAAATCGCATCGGCATCTGGCGGTAATTTACCAGTAAATTCGGCAAAAGTTCGATCACCCATAAATTCTAAAATTCGTTGTTGTCGAACTCTATAGTCCTCTCCCGGACGTTTTTTTGCTACTTTGCCATACTTGATAACAGCTGCACGCACTTTAGCACCTGCACGTATCATAGCAAATCTAGCTTTCCATGACATAGGGGCCCTAAATGGATACAGTTCAACTGGACCATCTTTAAGCAACTTCCCATTCAAAGACATGGCAGCTAAAATTCCAGGTACAGGTGCTGCAGTTATTCCTACAGATGTAAATAATTCATCTGTAGCCGAACCAGGTCCAGCATATAGATGTCCGCCCCAATTTAACCAATAATCTCCTCGGCGTTCAGATCGTACACGCCCGCCAATACGATCATCGGATTCTAAAAGTAAAATATCATGGTGTTGAAGGCGCCAGGCAGCAGACAAACCAGCAAGTCCACCGCCTATTATAACTACATCTTTCATTGGATTTCCTCCTATCCCGTGTGTATTTATCATTTTCCAAATTCAATTAAAGTTGTTTTACTCTTAGTTCCCCTAGTTCATTTAATACTGTTTCAATCTTTGATTTGAACTTTTCGGAAGCGGACACTAGCGGCAGTCTGCTTGGACCTCCTGGTAATCCTAGTGCTTCCAAGCCTGCCTTTAATGTTCCTGGAATCGTTTCTTCTTCAATCACATTATATAACTCTAGCAGTTCCTGATTTAATTTAGTCGCTTCTTTTAAGTTGTTTTCATTTACGATTAAATCATATAGTTTTGCTATTTTTTTCGGAGCCAAGTTGTGGACTAATCCAACAGCACCATGTCCCCCTAATGCTAATGTAGGTAAGATTAAATGTTCAAATCCAGTAAGTACCGCGAAGTTTGGATTGTCTTTTGTCAATGCAATCAGTTTAGAAGTATGAATTCCATCGGCAGTATTTTTAATGCCAACAATTCCATCTATTTGACTTAATTCATGAATCAATTCTGGATCAAGTTCAACACCTGTAGCATCTGGATAATGATAGATGACAATTCCAATGCTGGAGTTTTCTGCTACTGCCTTGTAATGATCAATAATTCCTTGTCTGCTAGTTGTCATATAATAAGGATTAATGACCAAGGCACAATCTGCCCCAACCTTAGCTGCGTATTGAGTAAGTTCAATTGTATCTTCTGTTCGGTGACATCCTGTCCCCGCCATAACAGGAATTCTGCCGTTTGCTGTTTCACACACAAATTTAATTACTGCCTTTCGTTCTTCCATGCTCATCAGAGAGTATTCTCCAGTACTTCCTCCCACTAAAAGACAGTTCATTCCCCCATCTATCAAATGTTCTATTAGTTGTTCAAGCCCCTTAAAGTCAATACTGTTATCCTCTTTCATAGGTGTAGGTAAAGCTGGGATCATTCCGAAAGGTTTATACATATTTATCCTCCTCATAAATGTTAATTAAAATGGAATTTCTACAAATAAATTTGAAAAACTAAATAAATAATAATTTCCTCTTTTCTGAAATAACTAATTAAATAATATTCTGAATTATCTATTAAGTAGATATTATCAGAGAATTGAATTCTTGTATATCATTTTTCTAAAAAGGGAATATTTATTTTCATTTGATACTCAAAGTAAATCCTAGGCATTTCATTTACACAAAATACTGATTAAAAAAATGTAGTTTGGGATTTACATGATGCTTTATCAAAAACATGGTAAGGCTACGCCCATCTAAATAGGTGTGTAGCTTTACCGAATTTGTATGATTTTAAGATATTCCAGTCTACTTTTGTTTAATGTTCACATATACACTTTTCACTTCCGTGTAGTTCTCTAAGCCATACTCTCCGCCCATTTCACGTCCAATACCAGATTGTTTGTATCCGCCAAATGGCATTGTCTCCCACTCAAGACCAACGTCATTAATCCAAACTGTCCCTGCTTGTAGTTTACGAGCAATATAATGACCAGTTTTAATATTTTCTGTCCAAACACTAGCTGCTAAACCATAATCGCTGTCATTTGCTCTTTTAATTACTTCTTCAACCGTATCAAAAACGAAAACCGACATTACTGGACCAAAGATTTCTTCACGTGCAATCGTCATGTCGTCTTTTACATCCGCAAAAATCGTTGGTTCAACAAAATAGCCTTTATCAAATGTTTTTACTCCTCCAGCAACAAGACGTGCACCTTCTCTTTTTCCTTGCTCGATGTAGCCAAGTACAGATTGTTGCTGTTTTGCTGAGACGAGTGGACCCATATCTGTTTCCGGATCCATTCCTGGGCCCAATTTTAACGTGTTCACACGTTCTGCCAATGCATTCACTACCTGATCGTAAATTTTACGATGAACGTAGATTCGTGTACAAGCACTACAGTTTTGTCCATGGTTGTACATTGTACCATTAAATGCCCCTTCTATTGCTTCGTCCAGGTTAGCGTCCTCTAGGATGATTGCAGGTGATTTACCACCTAGTTCAAGCGTGACTCCTTTGATTTGATCTGCTGCTTTCTTCATCACTTCTTTTCCGACAGCTGTTGATCCAGTGAACGACAATTTGTCTACCCCCGTATGGGTGATAATTGCTTCACCAGCAACTCGGCCAGAGCCAGGGGTAATATTAACAACGCCGTCTGGAAAACCAGCTTCTTTGAACAGTTTTGCTATATAAAGTAGAGAAAGCGGTGTTTCACTTGCTGGTTTAATAACAACGGTACAACCAACTGCTAGAGCCGATCCCAGCTTCCAAGCGGCCATTAAAAGAGGAAAGTTCCATGGAATAATTTGGCCTACAACCCCGACCGGTTCATGCACCGTATAATTCACATATTCTGGTGATACTTGTGTCGTTTTTCCTTGAATTTTCGTTGCAAAACCCGAATAATATCTGAAGTGTTGGATGGATCCATCAACATCATCTGTTAATGCGACTTTATATGGCTTACCGTTATCAAGGGCCTCGAGTTGCGCAAGCTCTTCACGGTTTTCTTCCAAAAGGTCTGCGAACTTATAAAGAAGATGCGAACGTGTAGCCGCTTCCATTTCCGGCCATGCACCTTCATCGAATGCTTTTCTTGCAGCTCGAACGGCAATATCAATATCTTCCGTTTGTCCTTCGCTGACTTGTGCAATTACTTCTTCAGTAGCAGGGTTAATGACATCGAATGTTTTGCCATTAACTGCTGGTACGTATTCTCCATTAATATAAAGACCTATAAATCCTTCCAGGAATTCTTTTACCTTCGGTTTTAATTTGTAATCAGTTGCTTGCAATTTTACACCTCTCCTTTTTTAGCTTTGATATTTTCTTTTTTAAAAGTGTAAATAATCAAATTATTTTAATTATTTATGAAATTAAATATACCAACAATTTGATTAATTGTAAATCATTTTTTTAAAAAGGGAATATTTAAGTTCATATTTTAATATTTATAAATTATTTTGCGTACAAATAATAAAGTCGTTTAATTCTTCTCTCAAAAATAACAAAGGAGATACTACTTAAAACCGTAGGATCTCCTCTTAAAGTTCTTTAAAAATATTCATTTACCAAAATTGTAGACATTAATTACTCGCTCATATGACCGCCAATACGGAAAAAAAGGCCTCCCAACAGTTTAGAAAACTGATGAAAGACCTTCTCCATTAAGTAGCCTTTTTATCCTGGCTTGTCACAACGAGGACAAATCCGAGGACAAGAAAAGCATATTATTATTTTAGACGTTGATATAACAAGGTTTTAAAACCTTTATTACATCATGCCGCCCATATAGTTTCAAACTGTAATATATTTAACCATAGTAGAAACAAACCACGTAAAATCAACGTTCTACAAGTACTACGTGTAACATCTTTAACCTGAATTTAATGCGATTTATTATATTTCGTTAGCAAAATGTTAGCAGTCAATAATATGTAATTGACTTGATGACTCTTATAACAAAAGCGATGCAAATTCTTTATGCATCGCTTTTAAACAGTGGATACACAATCCACATGTGCAGAGTGTATGTGGCAACACAAGGGATGCTGGTGAGTTTACACTGTTTGGCCAGAGTTAATCAAGGAAAACTTCGATACAATTGCATTTCAAACTAAAAATTTTCGTTTGAGCTTTCCTGGCGTTCACACGCCTCCCAAACAACTTGTATTGCGGGATGTAACTCCTTTTTAGGAATTCTGTTATACAATCTTTTGTAATCATACATTTCCTCTCTAAGTCCATCTGCAACAGCATATGCAATGGTGTCATCCTTTATAGTTTGCAGCAAGCGATCAAAGTCCCCCATAGTAGCCCAACGATTAAGCCTACACCCTGCTATTAGGACACTTATTAAAGCATTTTTCTTTATTTCTGGAGAAGTAGTATTTTTAAATATAATTTCCATTTTATCTGCTACATTCTCAGCAAATGAAAATGGATATTCTCCCACTTTCTCATCTATAGCTCTTTTATATTTTACAACTACTGGATCTAATTCAGTTGGCATATTTGATGCATATATCTGAAGAATTCTATTAGGGAGCCTATGGAATAATGTAATATAATCCTCCAAGTCATCACTGCTGTAAATTAACTGGAGCAGCTTGATTATATTTCTCGCATCATACTGATTGCTTCTTAACTTTTCCTCGGCTACAGTTAATAACTCTTCAAACATTCCTTTTGGATTCATTTCCGGGTCAGTTGTCCTAATAGCATCATGTAAAGCATCTAATAATAGATTGACAGATTGGTATCTTTCATCAGGGTTTTGACGAGTTGCCTTTTGGATTACATACCATATCCCTATTGGCACTGCATCCGGATTCAATACGGTAGGTCTATGGCCAGTTAAAAGATGGTAGAGTGTTTTACCAAGCTGAAAAACATCTCCTCTGTGGTCTAGGTTTCTGGTTCCTCCGTAAGTCATTTGCTCAGGTGGCATGTAATCAAAAGTTCCCATATAAATACTAGCCCGAGTTAGTACTGTAGTATCTCGCTCATCGAATTTAGCAAGTCCTAAATCAGAAACAACTATCCTGGATCCTTCAAAAACCAAAGCATTATCAGGTTTTATATCCCTATGTGTTTGTCCGCTGCTATGAATTGCATTAATCCCCTTGCAAATCGATTCAAACACAGGAAGCACTTTCTTAATATCACCTTCCAGGTCTGGAATAATCTTAGTAACTGAATATAAGGCCATATGCATTGTAAAATATGGTGGATGGTGTTCAACATTCGAATTTATAACTTTTATAACGTTCTCATGATCAATATTTTCCATAATACGAACTTCTCGTTTGAATCTGCGAATGTCTTCTTCAGAAAGAGCGGTACAGTATTTAAGCGCCAATTCATCACCACTATTCTGATCCACGACACTTACAACCTTCCCAAAACCGCCCCCTCCAACTTCTTCTTTAACTAGATAACAGTTATCAATTAAATCATCTTTCACATAGGCAGCCATCAGTTACCCCCTTATTTTATAGAACTTAAACATAAAAAAGTAACCTTATTGCTTACCACTCATCCAAGATGTAGTAAGTTAGCAGGTTACTTTTTTGCAACTCATAGAAACTAGCCGCTACTCTTTATAAATCAATAATACCAAAATATTGAATTAAATCAAATAATTGTTTTCTATATGAGATTTATGATAAGTACAATGTTGCACTTAATTTCTGAAAAGGTTGTATTAAACTCACAAAGTTAAATCCTGGATGGGTCAGAGCTGCTACCTCTGTCAAAACGCTGTCGCTTGCCGATATCGACAATAACGAAATCGGAGAAAAGAATAACCAACCGTGGGAGTGCCCTTAAATCACGATAAATAAGAGGTGGTGAGCTGAGCCGATGCAGAAAATCAGCGTAGTAATCATTAGACAAGGTCTTTTGCTGCTGTTTTCAGACCGGATTACTAGACTTAGAGGAGCGGGAACGGCTTCTTGCAGTAACGGTTCGGTTGGAGTTTCGATTGGTCAAGGCCAATGGTACTTGTCATGATGTAGGTGGGCGAAACACGTACGCTAGTAATAGCAAGTGGCAAGTTGAAGAAATTCAGGTATTAAACAGCAGCATCAGCGGTTCCCAAGCTTTGCACTAAAGTATATTGTCCCTTGATAAAATGCCACTTCCTCTGTCCTAGAACCCTGTTGTTCTAGAGACAGGGGTGGGTATTTTTCATAGCAAAAGCCCGCATTACCTAAAAGTATATATGCATTCGGTCAATACTCTAGCAAATGTTAGCTAATACTACAAGACAACGCAGAATCCATCTAGATAAGGTACTTCATTTGCTGACAGTTAATACAATTCAAATACATATTTAATGCCTGCAGCTTAGCTTTAAAACATCTTCCACAACTTCCTGCTATTTGTTTGTCGCTATGTTTCAGATAACACCTCTTAATAATGGCGAAAGCTCGCATATTGGTGGTATTCTTCAACAAAAGCACCCGTTTGTTTAAGTGAAACACTTCACAATGTCTGAGTTTCAATACCATTTGATAATAAGAACGGTGCTTTGCGTTAAGGAAAACCAGGTCTGTAAGCGTTAGTGATTTCATGATATGAAAAAAAGCTGAATGACTAGAAACCATGCGAGTCATTTAGCTTTTCTCTGAAATAAAATTATTAACTTTTGGATATCACTAATAAAACTGTTTTGGATTCCTGCCTTATAATACGAATAATAGGATCGAGCAGCACCGCAGGAAACACTATTTTAACTTGTTATATTCCTCATCTGTTACTGGTTCCATCCATACTGAGGACCTGCTGTTACATCTCCTTCAATTGTAAGGTGAACAAACCAGCTGTCCGCTGCAGCCCCAAGCTAGTGTTTAATGTTTCGAGCTATTTCTACTACATCTCCTGGATGTAATTCTTGTGTCGGCTTTCCTTCTTCTTGATACCAACCTCTTCCGCCAGTAACCAAAAGAATTTGCCACCCTGGATGAGAATACCAGTTATTACGACATCCTGGTTCGAACGTTACACTTCCAACCACCTGTTTAAATTTGTCAGATGGTTGAACAAGTAAATTGAGATTAGGAAGCTTGGAAACTACTTTACAACTTCACTATAAATTTGAGAGAATTTTATATCTATTGGAAACTAATTTAATTTTTTAATGACAATTGAAGCGTTTACGTTTGTTTGTGTGCCTCCTGCCAAAGTCTGAAGGGTAACTGCTGAAGCAGAAGAATGATTTCGAAGGGTAAGAACATCGCCAGTTGCTATGGCGATTATAGCCTGACCGTTGTTTTGCTGAGTGCCAGCACCTGAACCGTAGACTGTTCCCGCAACCTGAGCGTCATTTAAAAACAGTGCGAATTGGTTGGGTTCTACACCCGACACGGAGAAAGTAACCTCGTAGTCTCCCGGACTAGTAACTACAATTTGTGAGGTTCCAGGGGCATGCGTAATTCCAGGTGTAATAATTCCATTTGAATCAAAAATGACATCAGCCTCAATAGGTACAACTTGTGCACCGAGGTTGTAAATATATCCGTATTGGGATAATCCACCTGCTGCTCCTGTTGCTCCTTGAGGACCGGTTGCCCCTTGTGGTCCTTCAGCTCCTTGTGCGCCAGTAGC